>CAZQKE010000123.1:0-3529 GCA_964593865.1 uncultured Anaerolineaceae bacterium
GGGGCACACCTGGTCGTCGGTGAACAGCGTGGCCTTTTCCCCCGACGGCTCTCTGCTGGCTTCGGGGTCGGGGGATAACACCGTGCGGCTGTGGCGGGTGGAGGATGGGAGCCTGCTCCGCACCCTGGAGGGGCACACCTGGTCGTCGGTGAACAGCGTGGCCTTTTCCCCCGACGGCTCGCTGCTGGCCTCTGGATCGTATGACGGCACCGTACGGCTGTGGCGGGTGGAGGATGGGCGCCTGCTCCGCACCCTGGCAGGGCACACCGATTGGGTGTCCAGCGTGGCCTTTTCCCCCGGCGGCTCGCTGCTGGCATCGGGGGGAGCGGATGATACCGTGCGATTGCGGCGGGTGGAGGACGGGGAACTGTTGCGCACCCTGAAAGGGCACACCGATTGGGTGTCCAGCGTGGCCTTTTCCTCTGACGGCTCGCTGCTGGCCTCGGGGTCGGGGGATGGCACGGTGCGGCTGTGGGGGGTGGCGCCGTAGCGGCGCAAACCCCCGGCTCGCCTCTTTCGGCAATGTAAGCGGTTCCCGGAATTAAACCGCAAAGGCGCAAAGGACGCAAAGAAAGGAAGAAAAAGAAAAAAACCTTCGCGCCCTTCGCGTCTTGGCGGTTCCAAAATTTGAACCGCGAAGGCGCAAAGGACGCAAAGGAAAGAAGAAAAAGAAAGCCTTCGCGTTCTTGGCGTCTTGGCGGTTCCAACCGTGATTGCCACCGGGCCGGGCGTATTCGTGCATTCGTGTATTCGCGCCCGCTTCGTGGACGGCCCGCTTTGGCGGTTCCGGAAATTTGAACCGCGAAGGCGAAGAGAAGTTGGGAGTTTATCTCCGAGGAAAGGGACTTGACCCTAGATGACAAACTGGACCGGGCGTGGCAAGTGCGTCGCGCCCACTTTGCCGATGAGATCGTCTGGTCCTACCCACTGGACACGGCGGTGCTGAGCCTGACCGGCTCCTACTGCGCCCTGAACTGCGCCCATTGCGGCGGGCACTATCTGGGCGGCATGAAGCCCATCGTCGCAGCAGAGCCGGATTCTTCCACCAGCTGCCTTATCTCCGGCGGCTGTGACCCTACGGGGCGCGTGCCGGTGACGGCCCACCTGGACCGGGTGCGGGCTTGGCGGCAGGGCCGGGTGATGAACTGGCATGTAGGTTTCGTATCCGAGGCCGAGCTGAAAGAGATCGCGCCGTTGGTGGATGTGATCTCCTTTGACTTTGTGGGAGACAACGAAACGATCCGCCAAGTATACGGCACAGACCGCACCGTAGACGATTACGTGGCAACATATCGCCTGCTGCGACGCTACGCCCGGACGCTGCCCCACGTGACCATCGGGCTGCGGGGGGGCGAATTGGGCCACGAACTGCCCGCCTTTGACATCCTGCAGGAGCTGGGCATAGACGGCCTGGTGCTCCTGGTCCTGATCCCTACACCCGGCACCCGCTACGCCGACCGACGGCCACCCTCGCCTGCCGTTGTCGCCGACCTGCTGGCCGAGGCCCGGCTCCGCTTCCCCGATGCCCCTCTGTACCTGGGCTGCATGAGACCCAAAGGCCGCTACCGGGATGAATTGGACCCCCTGGCCGTGCGGGCCGGAATCAACGTCATCGTCAGCCCTTCGCGCCCGGCCCGGAGATTGGCCGCCGAGCTAGGATTGGCCGCCCGCTCCATGCGCGAATGCTGCATCTTGTGAAGCCACCCCTCCCAGTTTGTCAGCCGCCCTGTTTGGTGCTACAATAGAGCCGGAACTCAGCAAAGGAGGTTCGAAGAGGAACATGAAGATCGATCCGAAAGCCAAGTACAGCGAAGAACATGAATGGATCCGCGTTGAAGACGGTGAGGGCATCGTCGGCATCACCGACTACGCCCAGGATCAGCTCTCCGACGTAGTCTATGTGGAACTGCCCGAAGTGGGAGACACCTTCGAGCAAGGTGACATCTTTGCCACCGTCGAATCGGTAAAGGCCGCGTCCGATGTTTACATGCCGGTCGGCGGTGAGATCTTGGAGATCAACGAAGAATTGGAGGATTCGCCCGAACTGGTCAACCAAGACCCCTTCGGTGCGGCCTGGCTGGTGCGCATCGCCATCGCCGACGCCACCGAATTGGACGATCTGATGGACGCCGAAGCGTACCAAGCTTTTGTCGAAAGCCTAGAGTAGCGTAAGGAGACACCCCATGAGCTACATCCCGCACACAGACGCGGACAAGGCGGAGATGCTGGCCGCCATCGGCGTGGAGCGGATCGAAGACCTGTTCCACGACGTGCCGGCAGACTATCGCTTCCCCAAACTGGAACTGCCGGAACCGCTGTCCGAAATGGAGATCATGGCCGAACTCCAGGCCCTCAGCGAGGAAAACCTGGATGTCGGCCATTTTCCATCCTTCCTGGGGGCCGGGGCCTATCATCATTACATCCCCCGCATCGTGGACCAAGTGATCAGCCGCTCCGAATTCTACACGGCCTACACCCCCTACCAGCCGGAGATCAGCCAGGGGACTTTGCAGAGCATCTTTGAATACCAGAGCATGATCTGCGCCCTGACCGGCATGGAGGTCGCCAACGCATCCCACTATGACGGCGCGACCTCCACCGCCGAAGCGGTCATCATGGCCCTGAACGTGGCGCGGGGGCGACGCAAACGGGTGATCCTCTCCCCGGCGGTCCACCCCGAATACCGGGCTGTGGTCCGCACCTACACCCAGGGGATGGGTTTGGAGATCGTGGGCGACGAGGATCCGACCGCCGACCTGGACGACCTGCTGGCCCTGCTGGACAAGAACACCGCCTGTCTCATCGTCCAGAACCCCAACTTTTTCGGCGAGATCGAGGACCTGCGAGGGGTGGCCGACCGGGTCCATGCCGTCGGGGCAATGCTGGTCGTCGTCGCCGATCCGGTCAGCCTAGGGCTGCTCAAGCCGCCGGGCGAATACGGAGCCGACATCGTCGTAGGCGAAGGGCAAGCCCTGGGCAACGGCCTGAACTTTGGCGGGCCGTACCTGGGCATCTTTGCCTGCCGCCAAAAGCACGTCCGCAAGTCGGCGGGGCGCCTCGTCGGCCAGACGGTGGATGCCGAGGGCAAGCGGGGTTTCGTGCTGACCCTTTCCACCCGCGAGCAGCACATCCGCCGCGAAAGGGCTACCTCCAACATCTGCACCAACGAGGCCCTGTGCGCCCTGGCCACCGCCGTCCACCTGGCCGCCCTGGGCAAACGGGGGCTGCGCACCCTGGCCGAACTGTGCTATCACAAAGCCCACTATGCCGCCGGTCGCATCGATGCCCTGGAAGGCTATCAGGTCGTCAACAAAAAGCCCTTCTTCAAGGAATTCGTCGTCCGCTGCCCGGCTCCGGTCCGGGAGATCAACGACTTTTTGCTGGGGGAATGGGGCATCATCGGCGGCTATGACCTGGGGCGGGATTACGCCCACCTGGAAAATCACATGCTGCTCTGCGTGACCGAGGTGATCCCCCGCCGGGAGATTGACGCCCTGGTGGACGCCCTGGCCGAGGCAGCGACGGTGTT
>CAZQKE010000124.1:0-48579 GCA_964593865.1 uncultured Anaerolineaceae bacterium
CGTGGACGGCCCGCGCACCCCCGATTTGACAAAGGCGACAAAGTGTGGTATCATTTCGCCGTGCGAAATGCGTTTCATTCAATGAAACAGACCCACCCCACTCTTGGACAATGGCACATTCAACGGGCCTTGAATGTGCCATTACAAGTTGGCAAGATGGAGACCGTTGATGGCGCAGAGGGAACAAGCTCCGGTCACCCGCTCGGTCGCCAGGGCCATCGCCATCCTCCAGGCGTTCGACGAATCGCACATTGAACTGGGCGTCACCGAGATCGGTCAGCGAACGGGCATTGACAAGAGCACCGTCTACCGCCTGCTCAACGAATTG
This sequence comes from uncultured Anaerolineaceae bacterium, assembly GCA_964593865.1. Taxonomy (GTDB): domain Bacteria; phylum Chloroflexota; class Anaerolineae; order JAAYZQ01; family JAAYZQ01; genus CAZQKE01. The sequence goes on from CAZQKE010000124.1 coordinate 329, forward strand.
CAGCAGGGCGGCCTCATTGAACAAAACCCGGACACCTCCAAATACTACCTGGGCTTCGGCCTGGTGCGGTTGGCCGGGTTGGCCCTCCGTCGCCTGGAGCTGACCCACATTGCCCGCCCCCACCTGCGGGAACTGGCCTGCCTCTCCCAAGAGACGGTCAACCTTTCCATCCTGACCAACAACGACGAGATCATCAACATTGACGGCATCACCAGCCCCCGAATGGTGCGCAACGTCGGCTGGATCGGGCGCGAGATGCCCATCCACGCCGTCTCCGGGGGCAAGGTGATGATGGCCTACATGCCCGAAGGGCGGCTGGAAAGCATCCTCTCCAGGGAGCTTACCGCCTTTACCGCCCACACCATTACCGACCCGGACCGCTTGCGGGCCGAGTTGACGCAGATCCGGCAAAAGGGCTACGGCATTGCCCAGGAGGAATTGGAGATCGGCCTGAGCGCGGTTGCCGCGCCCATCTGGAACCATGAAGGGCAGGTCATCGCCATCATCAGCATCTCCGGCCCCGCTTTCCGCCTGCCCTACGAACGACTGGTTGAGCTGGGGGAAGCCACCAAAAAAGCGGCAGACACCATCTCCCAACAAATGGGTTATATCGGCGAGGTTGCCCTGGGTTGACGATCCACCCACCCGGCGGGAGCCTCGCGCACAATAAAGCAATTTGAGGAGAATGCACACCATGTTTGAAAGCGGTCAAAAGCAAGATGGCGAACCTCTGATGACGCCGGGGGCTGCTCTGCAGGAGGCCGACGCCGAACTGTACCGCCTGCTGCGGGATAGCCCCACGCTGGAAGCAGCCCGCGATTCCCTCTACACCTACCTGACCAACCGGGAGCGGGAATGGTACAACCGGGATAACGGCGTTCACCCGTTGGAACGGGCTACCGCCCACGAGTGCCTGCGCGTGCTCAAGAACGTCATCGCCCCCCGCAACGAAGCCCTGGTCGGGTTCAGCACCCTGGAGTATCTGTGGCGCATAGCCCGCAACGGCGACGCGCCGGAACAGGAGGTAGCCGAAGGCTTTGTCCTGGAATTCGTGCACCTGTTCAAAGGCATCCAGGGCCGGTCTGGGATCGCCGAAGGTTGGCTGGGGCCGATTCTGGCCCAGGAGGGCGTGGAGGCTGTGGATTTCGGCCAGATCGAGGGCCGGGCGGCGGGGGTGGCCCGCTCCGACTTTTTGGACCGGGTCGCCGCCGAGGTCTGGGCGCGGGTGAACCGCCATCCCAGCGGCCTGGACCCGGACATGATCGCCCGACAGCAGGAAAACAAACAACGCATCCTGGACTTTTTCGACGCCGTACCCCAGTATTGGGATGATTTTGCCTGGCATCTCAAGTTCATCTTCAAAGGGCCGGAAGCCCTACCCCGCTTGGAGAAGCTGATCCCCCTGACCGAGGAGGAGAAGGAAGCAATCCGCCTCAGCGTTGAGAACGGCATCCCCTTCGGCATCACGCCCTACTACCTTTCGCTCTTTGATTTTGAGAGCGCAGACCGCACCACCGATGCCCAGGTGCGCTCCCAGGTCATCCCACCGATGCACTATGTCCGGCGCATGATCGAACACCGGGACGACCGGGAATACTATTTTGACTTTATGGGCGAGCACGACACCTCCCCCATTGACCTGGTGACGCGCCGCTATGCCAGCATCGCCATTCTGAAAGGCTACGACACCTGCCCCCAGATCTGCGTCTATTGCCAGCGCAACTGGGAGATCACCGGGCCGATGGAAGCCGGCGCCCTGCCGACCAAAGCCAAACTGGACGCCGCCCTGGATTGGTTTGCCGAACACCCAGCCCTGCGTGACGTGCTGATCACCGGCGGCGACCCCTTCTTCCTCAGCGACAAGCGCATTGAATACATGATGGACCGTCTGGCAGCCATGGACCACATCGTCCACATCCGCTGGGGAACCCGCGCCCCGGTGACGATGCCCATGCGCATCACCGACAAGCTGGCAAGCCTGCTGGGCCGCTACGTCGAGCCGGGCCGACGGAATGTGAGCGTCGTCACCCACATTGAAAGCGCAGCCGAGGTAACGCCAGAAATGGCCCAGGCGGTCTATCGTCTGCGCCGCCAGGGGATCTATGTCTACAACCAGCAGGTTTTTACCCTCAACACCAGCCGCCGCTTTCAAACCGTCGCCACCCGGATCGCCATGAAAAAGATCGGGGTGGACCCCTACTACACCTTCTACCCCAAAGGCAAAGAGGAGACTCACGACTATACCACCCCCCTGGCCCGTATCCTTCAGGAACGCAAGGAAGAAGCGCGATTGCTGCCCGGCATCTTTCGCACCGACGAGCCGGTGTTCAACGTGCCGCGACTGGGCAAAAACCACGTCCGCGCCTGGCAAGACCGAGAACTGGTCGCCATCCGCCCCGACGGGCGACGGGTGTACCTCTGGCATCCCTGGGAAAAGGGGATTACGCCCATGAAGCCCTGGCTCTACACCGACAACTCCATCCACGAATACCTGCAAAACCTGTCCCAGCTCGGCGAAGATCCGGCCGAATACGCCAGCATTTGGTACTACTATTAGCCTGCCCGGATTTCCTCCCAGGCAGGCCGGAAAGGAGGTGCAAGGCGACAAGAACGGGAACGGGGATGGCCTCCCCAAAACGCGCGGCAAAAAGCATACCACAATGACAAAGGAGGAGAACGATGAAAGTCTTTCGCATTCTGGTCGTTTTGGTCATCGTTTCGCTGATCATCGCCGCCTGCGGTGCCGAGCCAACGCCCGAGGTGGTGGAAAAGGTCGTCACCAAAGAGGTAAAAGTCACCGTTGAGGTCACGAAAGAGGCGGTAGCCGGTCGCTGCGCCCCCACCAGCTTGGATGAAGTGGAGGAGATCCGCATCGGGGCTACCGTTCCCCAGTCGGCTCCCGGTTCCATCGCCGGTGGGCGGGCCATGATGACCGCCATCAACATCGCCGTCCAGCATATCAACGACGCCGGCGGCATCTTGGGCAAGCCGGTGAAGGTGATCTTTTACGATACCGCCAGCCTGCCGGAGCGGGGGACCGCAGGCATGGAGTACCTGATCACCCAGGAGTGCGTGGTCGGCGTCGTCGGCGAATACCATAGCTCCGCCGGTGTAGCCATGAAAGAGGTCGCCCACAAATATCATATCCCCGTCATCTTTGCCGAGACCTGGAACGATACCATCACCGGCGTCCAGTACCCCGAAGTCTTCCGCATTGCCCCGACTTCCTCCATGGTCGCCCAGGCGGACGCCGACTATTTGGAGAAGCTGGGGGCCAAGTATGTGGTCATCGTCTCCGAAAACACCGACTATGGCGTGCCTGCGGCGGAATCCACCGAAGAGCGACTGGCCAACCGGGGGATCGAATCGGAGACCTACCTGGCCGACAAGGGCACAATGGACTATACCCCCATCATCAGCCGCATCCAGGCGGGCAAGACCCCCGATGCAGTCCTGGTCCTGATCACCGGCGAGGACTCCTACAACTTTGAGCAGCAGGCGGCAGAGGCAGGGCTGATGCCCACCGAAGACACCGTTTGCATCGCCAACCAGGTGGCCATCAACTCGGATGAATTCTGGGAGAACGTCCCCGACGGCAACTACTGCGCCTTCCGCAAGGTCGGCCTGGTCCCCGCCCTGGCCAACGATGTCACCAAGAAATTCGAAGCCGACTACCGCAAGCACTTTGACCGCTTCCCCGAATCCTACGCCCTGGAAGCCTACGACTCTATGATGCTCATGGCCAAGGCCATCGAAAAGGCCGGTTCCCTGGATGCCGACGCCATTATTGAGGCGTTGGAAAGCTGGAACAGCCGGGACAACGGTATTGAGCTGGCCCAGGGAATCTACTACTTCCCCTACGGAACCCACAACCCCGTCCCGGCGGATGAGCCGGAGTGGATGTGGCACCAGTGGCCGGACCCGGCGGTTCTGTTCCTCCAGTACTATGAAAAAGGGCAGAGCAGCGATGACGCCGCCGTGGTCTACCCGGAGCAGTACCAGACCCACGGCACGTTCCTGATCCCTTACGGCTCCAAGCCCTAGTGGACGGCCCACGAGAACCTCCCGCAGGCTGCCGGGCCGAAGGTCCGGTTAAGCCTGCGGGAGGTTGGAAGCGGCGACTCAAGTCGCTCCTTTCGGGCCTGTGGCCGGGCGTATTCGTGCATTCGCGTATTCGCGTCCGCTTCGTGGACGGCCCGCTTTGACGATTCCGGAGATTTGAACCGCAAAGGCGCAGAGGGCGCAAAGGAAAGAAGAAAAAGAAAACCTTCGCGCCCTTAGCGTCTTGGCGGTTCCAAGATCCGAACCGCAAAGGTGAAGTGGCGGCTCAAGTCGCTCCTTTCGGGCCTGTGGCCGGGCGTCTGCCTGCATGGCAGGCGCGCACGCACAGGCGGGCGGTCGGCCAACGGCCCGCCAGGGGCGGTTTCAACCGCTATTTTCTAAGGAGGAGAGCCATGCATGTCAGGATCATCGGTTTCACCAAATTTCAAGAGGACGGCTCGCCCGAAACCCTGGTCGAATACGCCGGGCGGGCCTGTTACCGCAGCACGCCCAAAGGCGATCCCGGTCGTTTCATCCGCGCCCGCATCGGCGAAGGACACGAATCCATCATTGAGCACGCCGGCGTCACCTTTGAAATTGAGGGCATCTCACGGGCCTGTTCCCACCAATTGGTGCGTCACCGCCTGGCCAGCTACAGTCAGGAAAGCCAACGGTATGTGGACATGAGCGATCCCACCTTCGTCGTCCCTCCCTCCGTCGCCGACAACCCCCAGGCCCTGGCCGTGTGGGAAGAATTCATGGCAGGAGTGACGGCTGCCTACCGCCGCCTGCGCGAATTGGGCGTCCGTAAGGAGGATGCCCGCTTTGTCCTGCCCAATGCCACGGCAACGCGCATCATCGTCACCATGAACTTTCGCTCTCTGCGACATTTCTTTACCGTCCGCTGCGACCGGGCCGCCCAGTGGGAGATCCGCCGGTTGGCGTTGGAGATGCTGCGCCAGGTCTACGATCTGGCTCCCGCCGTTTTTGGCGATCTTTACGACCGCTATCTTGGCCGGGAAGCATCGTGACCGTGCCCCACACCGGAATCGCGGGGCATGGCTGCCGCGGAGCGCAGCTCCGCGCCGCCGAGTGCACCGATCCTGCCGGGGCCGAGCCGATGGGTTGCGCTCTCCAGAGAGGGGTGGTATAATGCGGTGCGGAAGGGAGATTGACCATGAGCTTCTGGGATGAACTGTTGACCCTGCTCCGTGCCCTGATCCAGACGCAAACCCGGCCCGGCCCCATCGCCCCGCCGGAGGGCCAAGGGGGGCCGCCGGAGTCGCTCAGCCCCCGTGTTCTGCTGATCACCTTCAACCCCATCATCCATTCGGAAGGGGCCAAGCGGCTGGCCCAGGTCATGGGTTGGCGCGATGTAGATGCCCTGTGCCGTGACTATATCGCCGATCTGGAAGAATGCAGCAAAGGGTTTCTCCGCTACCGCATCGTGGAACGGATCCAGGTGGATGCCTGGCCGGTCAAGGTGGATGGCTTTCGCTACGACGAAACGACCTTCCTGCGCAATTACCGCAGCGGTCGGGGTTGGCATCAGCCCGATACGGCCGACTATGAAGCCATCATTGACGAATTCAACCTGGTTAAGCGGATCAACGCCGATCTGATAGACGAGGTATGGTTGTTCGGCTTCCCCTATGCCGGGTTCTACGAATCGCGGATGGTAGGGCCGGGGGCTTTTTGGTGCAACGCGCCGCCGATGAAGCGCAACGACGTCGACCGCCGCTTTGTGATCATGGGTTTCAACTATGAGCGAGGCGTCGGTCCCATGTTGGAAAGCTTCGGTCATCGGGTTGAGTCGATCCTCAAATACACCTGGAGACACGTGCGCGGCGAGGAGAACCTGTGGGAACAATTCATCCTCTACGACAAAAAGGCTCCGGGGCGGGCCAACTGCGGTTGGATGCATTACGCACCCAACAGTGTGACCGATTACGACTGGGGAAACCGAACCAAAGTGCCGAGCAATTGCGACGATTGGCTCAACTTTCCCAATTTCCGGGGCCTGACCCGCATGGTCAACTGCTCCGAATGGGGGGATGGCGACATGCGTGCCCACCACAAGTGGTGGTTCAAACATTTGCCCAACGCCCCCGGCCGGACGCGGGGCATCGCCAATAACTGGTGGTGGTACGGCGTGGACCCCAACGTGGTGCGCTGAGCTTTGCAGTTTGGGTCTCCGGGATGCCGGGAGTGCAGATCTCCTGGTTGTCTCCCTCATCCTGCGGCCTATCCCGCCGTGCGCCGTGCCAAATAGACGCGCAAGGGCACACTTTGGCCTTTGATCGGGACGGGCAACAAGGGGCGGAAGGTCCAACCTTCCATTTCCTCCTCGTGCAGCGATTGGAAAACGGGTTCCGAAAGGATGATGTCGCCGTGGTGGGCGATCTCGACCAGGCGGTGCGCGCGGTTGACGGCATGGCCCACCAATCCAAAGTTGACATGGGTGGGCGCGCCGATGCTCCCCATGATGACCATTCCCCGGTCAATGCCTACCCCTAGCCCCACCTCGGCCCCTTGTTCCTCCTGCCATCGCTTCCGCAGTGTGGTGAATGCCTGTTGCATATCCCCGGCGGTGCGCACGGCCCGCTCGGCGGCATCCGGTTGGGTCAGGGGCACGCCAAAGGCGACCATCAGCTCATCTCCCGCCAGGTCAAAGACCGTGCCCTGATAGGCATAGACGATCTCTACCATGGCCGTAAAAAATTCGTTGAGCATATCAATCACGGTGTTGGCCGGGAAGGCCGAGGTCAGTCGGGTAAAGCCGCGCAGATCGGCAAAGAGTACCACGGCGTCGCGCCGCTCGCGCCGCTCCAGCAGGCCCGCCTCTTGGGCCAGGATGTGGTCCACCAGGTCGGGGCTGATATATTGTTCAAAGATACGGCGGATGCGACGGCGTTCCTCTTGCTCCGCCCGCAGACGCATGGCCTCCAGTTCCTTGAGGGGAGAAATATCCTGCACCACGGCCACCTGCCCCACGCCTGCTACCGGCGAGACGCTGGCATACAGGCTGCGTCCGTCGTCGGTGGTGATCTCAACGGCCACCGGTTCACCGGTGCGGGCCACCCGGTCAAACAGCTCCAACAAGCGCGGCGGCGTCCGCGGGGGCAAAGGGCGGCCGATGTCGGTGATGGCGTTGAGGTTAAAAGTGCGTTCGGCAGCAGGATTGACCAGCATCAGGCGGCCTTCTTGATCCACGACCAGGACGGCGTCGGTGGTGCTGCTGAGTACCGCCGAGAGCTTGCCCCGCTCCTCGCGGGTGTGCTCTAGGAGCTGGGCATTGGTCAGGGCAATGGCCGCTTGCTGGGCGAAAGTTTCGGCCAGGTTGACCTCTTCGCGGCTGAAGCGGCGGGGTTTATCCTGGCTGTAGACGTTGAGCACACCCAGGAAGCGACCGGAGGCAACCAAGACCAAGAGCAGCTGACTGACGATTCCTTCCCGCACGAGCAGGTCGGAACGGCCCAAGGATTGTCGGCGCAGGTCCAGCTGAAGGGAACGGCGTCCATCTTCTAACAAGGAGGCCAACTGCCCGGCGGGGATACGCTCGCGCCGCACATAGCGTTCGGAAAGCCCCCGCCAGGCGGCAACGGTCAGAGATTCCGAATCCGCATCCAGGAACATCAGGCTGGCCGCCGGTGCCTCCAGCAGGGAGGCCGCTTGATTGACGATCAGATAGGCCAGGGCTTCGCTGTTCAGCTCCGCACTAATGGCCGCCCCCGCAATCTGCAGCAGTTCTACTTCCCGTCGCCGCCGTTGCTCCATTTCGTATAGCTGCGCGTTCCGAATGGTGATGACCGCCTGGGCTGCAATGGAAGTCAGGACGGCCAGATGGCCTTCGTCAAAAAAATGGGGAGCGGTGTGGGTCAGCAGGATCGTCCCTTTGATTTCGTTGCCCAGGAGAAGGGGTGCGGCAATGGCGGAGCCGACCGGCGTGGTGTCATCGGGCAGGACCAGCCAACGCCGATCCTGGGCCGTATCCTGCACGATGGTTCCCCGCCGGTTGCGAAGAACCCATCCTCCCAGGCCCTCTTCCAATATGGCCGATGTGGCCAACTGGGAGATGGTCGGCTCCTGCCCTTCCCGACTGATGATCTGAATAGTTTCCTCTTCCTCCTCTTCTCCTAAAATGATGATGCTGCACATGCTGGCCGCCAACGCTTCGCGGGTTAGGGTAACGATCTTGATCAGCACCTCGTTCAAAGCCAACTGGCTGTTGATCTCCTGGGCGATCTTGTAGAGCAGAGCCAGGCGGTTGCGCTCTTCCTGCAAAGCATCCCGTGAAAATTTGAGGCGCAACAGGGAGCGCACGCGGGCCAGCATCTCCTCCCTGTTGAACGGTTTGGTCAGAAAGTCATCGGCCCCGGCCTCTATCCCCCGGATCCGGTCCTGTACGCTGTTGAGGGCCGTGACCAAGATGACGGGGACAAAACAGGTCTGTTGGTTGGCTTTGATCTGTTCGCAAAGGGTAAAGCCGTCTACATCCGGCATCATCACGTCTAGGGTGATGAGATCGGGCAGCTCTTTTTCAATGGCGGCCAGGGCCGCTTGGGCATCGTAGGCGACAATGACTCGGTATCCTGCCCGTTCCAGGTACAATTGGTTGAGGCGGGCGCTGGCTTTCGAGTCGTCCACGACCAGGATGGTTGCCTTTTTAGAGATATTTTGCGAGTCGAATTTGCTTTGACAGCTCATGGTTCAAGCCGTTGGGAAATTCCTGTGGTCCTTGCCCGTTCATCGTAGCCTGCGGTGGACGGGTCGGCGCTCCTGCTAGATTTCAATCTCTATCCCTTCGCGGGCCAAAAAGGCTCCGGCGAATCGCTCTTGGGCCATTTTCTCGATAGCATCCAACTCATCGTCTGTGCGGTCCGGGCTGTGGTGGAAGAGGGCCAGGTGCTTGACGTTGGCTTCTTGGGCAACGCGGACCGCCTCTTCCCAGGAACTGTGCCCCCAATCGGGCCAGCGCATCTTTTCTTCCGGTGTGAATTGGCTGTCGTGGATGAGCAGGTCGGCGTCGCGGGCCAGGTCTACCAGCCGCCGGTCCAGCGTCTCGATGCCGTGGCCGACATCGGTGGCATAAACGAGGACCGAATCGTGGCTGCGAATGCGGTAGCCAAAGACGCCGCCGGGGTGCTCCAAACGCCGGGGCTGCACCAGGATATGATTGCCCACGACAAAGGGTTCGCCGCTGTGCACTTCTTTGACCAGCACATCTGCTTGTAGATCGTCCATGGTGAAGGGTAGATAGGCGTCGCTCATCTGCCCGGCCAAAACCTGCTCCAACTGCTTGCCCACCCGCCGCTCCCCCAGGACGACCAAACGATTGTGTCGTAGACGGGCCGGAGCAAAGAAAGGCAACCCTTGAATGTGATCCCAGTGGGTATGGCTGAAGAGCAGGACGATGACCATCCGCTGCTCCCCAAACCGCCGGAGCAGATCGTGTCCCAGAAGGCGAATGCCCGTTCCGGCGTCCAAGATCAAGATTTCTCGGTCGTCGGTCAGGACCTCTATACAAGGGGTGTTGCCGCCACTGCGTACCGTGTCGGGGCCGGGGACGGGGATTGAACCCCGCACGCCCCAGAATTTGACCTTCATGTTTCCATCCACAAGCTCCTTTGTTCAAAGCGGTTGTCAGAAAATCACTTTCCGGCGGAGGTGTGTGAAAATACGCTTTGATGCCCGGAGTTCGGGTTTTCGGAATCAGGGTTTCCCCGGCGATCTCCCGGAGCGTTGCTGCTCTAGGATCAGGATGGCGTATCCGGCCAGAATCGTCAACAGCTGCTGATCGTATTCGGTAAAGGCGGTCCCTTTGTGCCGCCGAGCTACCGAGAGGATGCCCACGGCGTGCCCCCGGTGCAGGAGGGGGACCTGGAGGACGGAGCGCACCGTCTCTCCCGTCTGCAACACGATGGGTGAATCATCGGTAGAATTGAGCATCACGGGGGTCCCGCGCTCCAAGACCGCCTGCAAACGGCGGTCCCCTGCCGTCGGCGGCACGGTGGTTGGGACGGGCTGCGTTTGCCCTTCCGCGCCGACCAGGTGCAGCACTGTGCCTTTTTTGCCCAGGAGGAACAGCAAGGCCGTTTCGGCGTGGGTGACATAGGCCGCACTACCGGCGATGCGTTGCCATGCCTCGCCGGGGTCCGGCCCGGCGGTGAGGGACCGCCCTACCGTGGCGATCAGTTTGAGATGGCGGGCGTGGCTGGCCAAGGCCGCTTTGAGGCGGGCTTGCTCCCGACGCAGACGGCTCTCTACCAGCGCCCGCTCCACGCTGGAAAGAACTTCCTCGGTAGTAAAAGGTTTGATTAGGTAGTCCCGCACGCCCAACCGCAGGGCGCGGGCAGCAACGCCCTCCGAACCGTAGCCGGTCATCATGATCGTGGGGATGGACAACCCTTGCTCGTTCAGCATTTCCAGGATTTTGAGGCCGTTGGTATCGGGTAGTTCCAGATCAATCATGATGAGATCCGGCTGTTTTTGCTGCACAAGGCGTAATCCCTCTGCCCCGCTGCTGGCCAAAAAGACTTCATAACCGGCATAAGGAAGTATCGTCTCTAAAACAGATCTCAACTCCGCGCTATCATCAATCACCAAGATCGTCTCACCGGCCATACGTTCCGTTTGTCCCCTCTCCAAAATGGATAGAGGTCCGTCCTTTCGGTAGATTTCCCTTTGCAGTATAACACAATCTCCACCGACTCGCCAACCTGTACCATCCGCTTACCGCATGAGTTGTCATTGCGCTTTTCCGCGTTGCCGAATCCACAGGCGCGGGATCGTCAAGGCCGGAGTACATCCCACGGCCCTATGACCGCGCCGGGCAGGGGCAGGCGGGCGGTCAGCCAGTGGAAGCGGCCCAGGGAACGGAACCCGGCAGTCAACAAGGTCTCTTGCCAGAGGCGATTCTCTTCCGGGATCACCGCGCCGACCTCCTCCAACCCGGCGACGGCGGCCCGTTCCAGCGCAGCCCGGACCAGGGCGGCGGCGGTCTCCGGTATCTCGGCCTGCCAGGATTCAAGCCACAGCCCCCGGTAGAGGAGGGTCTCCACCTGGAGCAGTTCCACCTCGCCTGTGGGCCGTTCCCCTTTAGCGGCGTACAGCATGGTCCGGCCCTGCTGCGGTTCCTCCTCGGCCCGGATGCGCACCCCCGGAGCCTGCGGAGGCGGCAAAGGCTGTTTATCGGTGCGAAAGATCAACAGGCGGTACGCTTCCTCCGAGCGGCGGAAGCCGACGCGGAGAAAGGCCCGCGCCGATGCGCCGTTGTCGTCGGCGACCAATGCCCGCGCCCGGTAGGCCACCGTCGCGCCGTGGGCGGCGGCAGCGCGGATGAGCCGTCGGGCCAGGCCCTGCCCCTGCCAATCGGGATGGACGGCCAGCAGATCAATTTCCCAGCAGGGGCTTTTCCGCCGTCTGTAGGTGACGAAGGCGGTGACAAAGCCCACCACCTGCTCCCCGGCCAGGGCCAGCCAGGCCCGCTGCGGCCCGTCGGTCAGCATGGTCCGTATCTCCGCCGCGCTGTAGGGCGATTCGGCAAAGGTGGCCTTTTCCACGGCCAAAAGCCCTTCGGCTTCGGCCTGGGAACCTTGAAACGGACGAATGATAGTCTTGCGCATCATATGGCGCACTATACCAGCATGTTGCCCCGTTGTCAAGGCCGTTTGCCAGCCTGCCCTAACGATGGTACAATGGGGAACGGTTGATAACCGATGGCTAATGTGCAATGGGGTAGCGGATAATGACCAATGACCGATCTGCCGGTGTGTCAATCTATCAGTCTGGGAGACGGGGTTTGTTGCTCGTCACCGTTTTTGTGGGGGGCATGGTCAGCTTGGGCGTCGAACTGGCGGCGGCGCGGCTGTTGGACCCCTTTTTCGGAAACTCGCTGATCATTTGGGCGGTCCTGATCGGCATGGTCCTGCTCTACCTGACGGTGGGTTACTATCTGGGCGGCAAATGGGCCGACCGCAGCCCCAGCTACCGCACCCTGTACCAGATCACCGCCTGGGCCGCTTTTCTGGTCGGCATCGTGCCCTTTGTCGCCCGCCCGGTGCTTCTCTGGTCGGTCAAGGGCTTTGCCCAATACAGCGCGGGCATCCTGGCCGGGTCACTCTTGGGGGTGATGGTCCTCCTCTCTGCGCCGGTGATCCTCATGGGCTGCATCTCGCCCTTTGCCATCCGCCTCTCTATGGAAGGCGAAGGCGTCCAGGCGGCGGGCAAGGTGGCCGGTGGGCTGTATGCTCTGTCCACGGTGGGCAGCCTGTTGGGCACGTTCTTGCCGGTACTGGTCCTCATCCCCAACATCGGCACGCGGAACACTTTTCTGTTTCTGGCCTTCTCTCTCTTGACCGTTTCCCTGATCGGCCTCTTTGTGGCACGACAGCCCAGGGGCTGGCTCTATCTGCTGATGCCGGTCGTCTTGGCTGCCCTGGCTTGCTTCTTTCCCGGCAGCGTCATCAAGCCCGCCGAGTACGGCGAACTGCTCTATGAAACCGAATCGGCCTACAACTACATCCAGGTTGTCAAGGTGGGTGACGAGGTGTGGCTCAAGCTCAACGAAGGCCAGGGCGTCCATTCGGTCTACAACCCCCATTCGGTGCTGGTGGGCGGCATCTGGGATTACTTTCTCATCGCGCCCTTTTTCAACAACCCGCCCTACACCGCCGACCGGGTAGATAGCCTGGCCCTCATCGGCTCGGCGGCGGGCACGGTCCCCAAAGAGTACACCGCCGTCTATGGCCCCATCCCCATTGACGGGGCCGAAATTGACCCGGAGATCATCCGCGTAGGCCGCGAATACTTTGACATGAACGAACCCAATTTCAACGCCATCGCCCAGGATGGCCGTTACTTTTTGACCCACAGCGATAGAAAGTACGATGTCGTTGCCGTTGACGCCTACCGCCCGCCCTACATCCCCTTCCACCTGACCACCCGCGAATTCTTTGTCCAGGTCCGGGAGCATCTGACCGAAGAAGGTGTCGTGGCTATCAATGTAGGCCGCACGCGCAACGACTGGAGCCTGGTCCAGGTCCTGGCCAGCACCCTCAAGGCCGAATTCCCCAACGTCTACCTGGTGGACCTGGCCGAACCGGGCCAGGACCTGATCAACGTCCTGGTCGTCGCCACCCGGCAACCCACCCGCTTGGAAAACCTGGCCCTCAACACCGCCCTGATGGAAAACCCCATCCTACGCCGCGTGGCCCAAGACGCCATTCCCCGTGCCCGGGAATTCACCACGCCGACCGTCGTCTTTACCGATGACAAAGCCCCCGTGGAGCAGGTCGTCCACGGTTTGATCCTGAGTTTCGTCGCCGGGCAATGAAGGTTCAGGTCAAACTGCACGGTTTGCTTCTGGCCGGGGTGGACGCCCCGGAAGGCATCTTGGAGGTGGAGATACCGCCCCGGAGCGATGTCGCCGCCCTGTGCGAGGCCCTGTCCGAAACCGTCCCCTTGCTTGATGTGCGGGCCTGCTTGGCCGTCGTCAACGGCGTCAAAGTGCCCTACAGCCATCCCCTTCAGGACGGGGACGAGGTGGGATTGTACCATCTGTTCAGTGGAGGAGAATGATGCCCCGATTCCCCCGCGCCAGCGGCGTCCTCATGCACCCCACATCGTTGCCGGGCCGCTACGGCATCGGTGACTTGGGGGAGGAAGCCTATCGCTTTGTGGATTTTCTGGCCGCCGCCGGGCAGACCTACTGGCAGGTCTTGCCCCTCAGCCCCACCGGCTACGGCGATTCGCCCTACCAGGGCCTTTCGGCCTTTGCCGGGAACCCCATGCTCATCAGCCCTCAGAAACTGGCGGAGCAGGGCCACCTGACGGCGGAGGACCTGGAGGCCGCCCCCGCCTTCCCGGAGGAGCGGGTGGATTTTGGGCCGGTCATTGAGTACAAGACCCATCTCCTGGACCGGGCCTTTGCCCGGTTCCGCGCCGCCGCTCCTGCCCACCGGCGCGAAGCCTTTGCCCGCTTTTGCGCCGAGCAGGCCCCCTGGCTGGACGATTTCGCCCTGTTCATGGCCCTCAAGGAGGCCCACGGCCTGCGCCCCTGGGATGAGTGGGACCCCGGCGCGGCCCGCCGCGACCCGGCGGCCCTGGCCCGCTGGCGGGCGCAGCTGGCCGACCGGATTGAGAATCAAAAGTACCGCCAATGGCAGTTCTACGAGCAATGGCTGGCCCTCAAAGCCTATGCCAACGGGCGGGGGGTGCGCATCATCGGCGACATCCCCATCTTTGTCGCCTACGACAGCGTGGATGTGTGGGCCAATCCCCATCTGTTCCACCTGGACGCCGACCTGCGGCCCACCGTCGTTTCCGGCGTACCGCCCGACTATTTCAGCGAAACGGGCCAGCTCTGGGGCCACCCCCTCTACCGCTGGGACCGGATGGCCGAGGAGGGCTATGCCTGGTGGATCGCCCGTTTCCGCTCTGCCTTGACCCTGGCCGATGTGGTGCGCATTGACCATTTTCGCGGCTTTTACAACTACTGGGAGGTCCCCGCCGGGGAAAAGACGGCGGTGCGGGGCCGCTGGCTTTACGGCCCCGGCGCAGACCTGTTCCGCGCCGTCACCGAAGCCCTGGGCCGCGTGGCCATCATCGCCGAGGATCTGGGCGATTTTGATGAGGAATCGCGGGCGGGGGTGGATGCCTTGCAGCGGGAATTCGGCTACCCCGGCATGAAGGTCGTCCAGTTCGCCTTTGGCGGCGGGCCGGACAATCACTTTTTGCCCCACAACTACGATTCGCCCTTTTGGGTGGCCTACACCGGAACCCACGACAACAACACCGTGCGCGGCTGGTATGAGCAGGATGCCAGCGAGGCCGAGCGCGACTACGCCCGCCGCTACCTGGGCCGCGACGGCTCGGACATCGCCTGGGACCTGATCCGCCTGGCCTGGTCCTCCGTAGCCCGGACGGCCATGACCACCACCCAGGACCTGCTGAACCTGGGCAGCGAAGGGCGGTTGAATACCCCCAGCACCGTCGGCCCGCCCAATTGGTGTTGGCGGATGCGGCCCGGCAGCCTGCACGAAGGGATCGTTTGGCGATTGGCCGACCTGACATCGGTGTACGGCCGGTGGAGCCGGGGGGAACCATGACCGTGCGGTTACCCGCCCGCCGTTCTCGTCGTCTGACTACGTTCGTCCTCGCAGCCGTCGGGGGCCTTGTTCTGATCGCCGTCTTGCTCCTCACCCACCCCCTGTGGTCTCCCTTGCTTTTTTCCGTCACCGGTGAGGAGACGCTGCCGGCCCAGCTGCGCGGCGGCTTGGAATGGTTGGGCAACATCACCCGGCCTCGGCCCCGCACCGCCGATTTCACGCCCGTGGCCTATGCCGGGGTCAACCCCTTTGGCGTCAACACCTTTTTGGAGCAGGAAGTGGAGCTCCAAAAGCGGGAGCGGGCCGTGCAGATGATCGCCGAGGCGGGATTCCACTGGCTGCGCCAAGAGTTCCCCTGGGAAGACATTGAGATCCACGGCAAGGGGGACTTTCAGGACCGCCGCCACGAGCCGCACCGTTCCGCTTGGGAAAAGTACGACCACATTGTGGACCTGGCCGAACGGTACGACCTGGAGATCATCGCCCGGCTGAGCAACCCCCCGGCCTGGAGCCGTGCCCAGGGTGACGCCGCCGGCTCCTTCGCTCCTCCCGACAACCTGGAGGATTACGGCGATTTCGTCGAAGCCGTCGTCCGTCGCTACCGGGGCCGTATCCGCGTCTACCAGATCTGGAACGAGCCGAACATCTACCCCGAATGGGGCGAGCGACCCGTCAGCCCGGAAGAGTACACCGACCTGCTCCGAGTGGGCTATACCCGCGTCAAAGCCGTCTGTCCGGAATGCGTCGTCCTTTCCGGCGCGCTGGCCCAGACCATCCCCCTCGGCCCCCGTGACCTGAACGACTTTATCTTCCTGCAGCGCATGTACGATGCCGGAGCCGCCGACTATTTTGATGTGCTGGCCATGCAAGGCTATGGCCTTTGGTCCGGCCCTACCGACCGGCGAATGCGGCCTCGGGTCCTCAACTTTTCGCGGCCCCTCTATCTTCGGGAGATCATGGTCAAAAACGGCGACGCCCACAAGCCGATCTGGATTACCGAGATGAATTGGAACGCGCCGCCGCCCGATTTCCCGGACAAGCGGTTCGGCTATGTCACGCCGGAGCAGCAGGCCCGGTACGCCGTGCTGGCCTACCGACGCGCCCAGCGGGAGTGGCCCTGGCTGGGCGTGGTCAATGCCTGGTTCTTCAAACGGGCTACCGATACGGAGCAGGACCAGGCCATGTACTATTTCCGGTTGGTAGAACCCGATTTTACCCCCATGCCGGTCTATTACGCCCTGAAGGACTATTTTCACAGCGACGAGGCGCATCGTCTTTATCCCGGCGTCGCCCAGGAGGACCACTGGGTATTGAACTACGGCGGGCGATGGGAGGAACGGCGCAACCCATCGGCCCGGTTGGGCGGCTACCGCTACAGCGAAGACCCCCAGGCGACGTTGTCCTTTTCCTTTGAGGGAAGCGATCTGTGGCTGCGGACCGGTCCGGGGTTTGCAGGGCAATTGGCCTACAGGGTGGACGGTGGGGCGGAGCGGACGGTCTCGTTCGCTCCTGCTGCGGAATTGCACCTGGCCCAGGGCCTTTCGCGGGGAGCGCACACCGTTACCATCCGCTCCGTCTCCGGCCCCCTGACCGTAGACAGTCTCACCGTGCGCCGGAACGATCTGCTCCCGCTCCGGCCCTTCGCTGCCGGGGCAGCGGTGCTCGTTGTGTTCGCCCTCTTGCTCGGCGGCACGGCCTCACGCCGCCGCCGCTGGTACGAGCGCGGGCGGGCAAAGTAAGGGCAAGGGGCCGGCAGCATGGTCGCCCGATCCTCCCCTTCTTCCGATCCGCTCGGTAGACCCGGACCTGCTTCCGGTCGGCGTTCTGCTGCCATCCTCCTGATCTTGCTCCTCGCCTTCACCCTCCGCTTCTACCGCCTGGACGCCCAGAGCCTGTGGAACGACGAGGGGACCAGCGTCGCCGTCGCCGGGCGCGACCCGGCGACCATCGCCCGCGACGCCGCCCGCGACATCCACCCGCCCCTCTACTACTGGCTGCTCC
This sequence comes from uncultured Anaerolineaceae bacterium, assembly GCA_964593865.1. Classification (GTDB taxonomy): domain Bacteria; phylum Chloroflexota; class Anaerolineae; order JAAYZQ01; family JAAYZQ01; genus CAZQKE01. The sequence continues at coordinate 17,479 of CAZQKE010000124.1, forward strand.
ACGGCTGGCTGCGGCTGACCGGCGATTCCGAGTTCGCCGTGCGTTCCCTTTCCGCCTTGCCGGGCGTGGGCCTGGTGGCCCTGACCTACGCCCTGGGCCGCCGCCTGGCCGGGCGATGGACCGGGTTGGCGGCGGCCTTTCTGGCGGCGGTCCATCCCTTCCAGATCGTCTATTCCCAGGAAGCGCGGATGTACATGCTCCTGGCCGTGCTGACCGCCGGGGCGGTGCTGACGCTGACAAACCTGTCGGGTTTCAAAAACCTGACAGGTCTGGTTGCCCTGATCCTGCTGGAAACGGCGGGCCTTTATACCCACTATTCCTTCCCCTTTGTCATCCTGATCCTGAACCTGGCCGTGGCCTTCCGGCTGTGGCGGGAACGGAAGCCCGGCTTGCCGTTGCCCTGGCCGGCCTCCCAGGCCGCCGTCCTGCTCCTCTACCTGCCCTGGCTGCCCATCGCCTACCGCCGGGTGACGACCTGGCCTGCGCCTGACCGGACCACCCCTTTCTTGCCCGCCCTGGCCGAAACCTGGCGCTGGCTGGTTTTCGGCCCGACGATAGAGACCGGGCAAGTGCCGGTGTTCCTTGTACTGGCGGCGTTGCCGGTGCTGTGGGGGGCGTGGCGATTGGCAAGACCGGCCCGGCGGGGGAGCACCGACTCCGGCGGCTCCGCCGTCCTGCTGCTCCTGTGGCTCATCCTGCCGGTGGCCCTCATGTTCGTCCTGGGCCTCTACCGCGAAGCCTATCTCAAATTCCTCCTCGTCGCCACCCCCGCCGTGACCCTCCTCCTGGCCCACGGCCTCCGTTCGCTCCCCAAGCCCCAATTTCCCAATTCCCCAATTCCCTTTCTCCGCTTCCTGCTACCTTTTGCCCTGTTCGCCCTCCTCCTGTTCCCCACCGCCCGCGCCCTGCACAACTATTACTTTGACCCCGCCTACGCCCGCGACGACTATCGGAGCATCGCCGCCTACATTGAGGCCGTGGAGCGGCCCGGCGATGCCGTGCTCCTCAACGCGCCGGGCCAGCAGGAGGTGTTCGGCTACTACTATGACGGCTCCCTGCCGGTCCACCCCCTGCCGCAGAGCCGCCCCCCGGACCGGGCGGCCACCGAAGCGGCCCTGGCCGGGTTGGCCCAACCGGGCGGGCGGGTGTTTGCCGTCCTGTGGGCCACCGACGAAAGCGACCCCGACCGCATCGTTGAGGGCTGGCTGGACGCCCACGCCTACAAGGCCCTCGATTCCTGGTACGGCAACGTGCGCCTGGTCGTCTACGCCGTGCCGGAGCAGACGCCCACCGCCCCCGCCCGTGAGTTGAACATCCCCTTGCAGAACGCCGAAACCGGCGACGAAATCACCCTCCTGGGCTACAGCCTCCTGGGCAAAGGGGTGGCGGCGGGGGACATTGCCCAGATCACCCTCTTTTGGCAGGCGGCGCAAACTCCCAAGCGACGGTACAAGGTCTTTTTGCACCTGCTGGACGGGAGCAACCACATCGTCGGCCAGCGGGACGCCGAGCCGGGGGGCGGCGTCCACCTGACCACCCTCTGGCAGCCGGGCGAGGTGGTGGCCGACAACCACGGCCTGCCGGTCCACCCGGCCACGCCGCCGGGCGACTATCGGTTGGAGGTGGGGTTGTATGATGCCGAAAACGGCCAACGGCTGACGACGCCCACGGGGGAAAGCCGGGTCTGGCTGGAGCCGCTGCGCGTTGGGCGGCCCGCCGCCCCGCCGCCGGTCATCGCCCTGGGGATGCAGCACCGGGCCGCTGCCGGGTTTGGTGAATTGACCCTTTTGGGGTATGATCTCTACAAACTGGGCTTTGCCCATCGGCCCGACGCCCCGCTGAAGCCGGGCGACGTGCTGCACCTGAACCTTTACTGGCAGGCCCAAGGCCGACCGACGGGCGATTGGCAGATCACGGTGGACCTGGTGGGGCCGGGCGACCGCTCCCTGGGGGGATTCGACGCCGAACCGGTGGGGGGGTATCCCACAAGCCGCTGGCAGGCGGGCGACGTGTGGCGCGGCCAGTTCAACCTGCCCCTGCCGGGCGATGCGCCGCCGGGCCGTTATCGCCTCATCATCCGGCCCGTCGCGCCCGACGGCTCACCGCGCGGGCCGTTCGAGACCGCGCCCTTTGCCGTCGGCCCCTAGCTACCAGTTCTTGGTCCAGTTTACGATGGCCACCTGGTGTCCGATGCCGCCCGGTTTGCAATCGTTGGTGTCAAAGTGGATGGTGACGACCTGGGAGGAGGCGACCGGCTGACCGTTCAGGTCAAACACGCGGGCGGTGCAGGTCCAATCCTGGGGCACGGTCTGGCCGAAGGAAAAGTCATAGTGCCCCGGTTCGTACTCGCCGGGGTTGCCGGAAGGGCGGGAAAGCCAGATGTTGTCGTAGCAGTTGACCTCAACGCGCACGCCGTTGATCGGGTTTCCGGCGGCGTCGCGGATCACGCTCTCTTTGGAGATGGCCGGGCCGTTGCAGTTGGGCGCGACCAACGGATCCCAGATGACCTCGGCGGTGAATTGGGGGACGCCGGCCGGTTTCGGCGTGGCGGTGGGCGGCTTGGCCGTAGGTCGGGCCGTGGGCTTGGCCGTCGCCGCTTTGGTCGGTCGGCGGGTGGGTGTGGGCGGTAGCGGGCCGCCCAGGGGGATGATCAATTCCTGGCCGGTGACAATGTGGTTGGGATCGTCCAGGTCGTTGGCCGCTACGATGCTTTGCATCGGAACGCCGTATTCCTTGGCGATGCCCGATAGGGTTTCGCCCCGTTTGACCGTGTGTGTGACCGTTGCGCCCGTCGGTGTGGCCGTGGGCGGCAGGGGCGTGGCCGTCGCCGTGGGAAGGGTGGTGGCGGTCGGCGGGGGGGAGGTCGGCGGCGGCCCCGAAGTGACCGGCTCGGTGGGAGGGGCAGGAGCTGGCGGCAGCGGCGTGGGCGAGCCGGGCGACCAGGGGGGAAGGGGGGTGTTGGTCGGCGCAACGATCCAGGCCACCGGCCCGGCCGTGACCTGGGTGAAGGTGGGCAACGGCGTGCGGGTGCTGCGGGCCTGGGGCTGCTGCTGGCGGAACAGCAAAGTCAGGGCCGTGCTAAAGATGATATAGTTCAACAGCACCAGGACGATCACCATCGCCCAATACCGCCACTTTACGCTCATAGGCCACCCGTTCGCCTTGCTGCCCCAAGATGTTGTGGTCCTTCGGGGCAGAACCCCAAATCCTGGGGGGCATTATACCATGTTTTGGCCTGCCTTGCAACTCGGAGGTAAGCGCGCAAGATGAAGGTTTCGGTCATTGCCACCGTGCTCAACGAAGGGGATTCCATTGAGCGGCTGCTGGAATCGCTGGCAGCCCAAAGCCGCCTGCCCGATGAGGTGGTCATCGCCGACGGCGGCTCCACCGACGGGACGGTTGAGGTGTTGGAGCGTTGGGCGGCCCTGGACCTGCTGCCCTTGCGCATCCTTCACACGCCGGGGGCCAACATCTCGGCGGGGCGCAACGCGGCCATCGCCGCCGCCACGGGGGAGGTGATCGCTTCGGTGGATGCGGGGGTGCGTCTGGACCCCGGTTGGTTGGCGGCCCTGACCGCGCCCTTTGCCGCCGAGGAGGTCGCCGTCGTCGCCGGGTGGTTTGTGGCCGACCCCCACACCCTCTTTGAGACGGCCATGGGAGCCACCGTCCTCCCCCATCTGCGCGAGATCAAGCCGGAGACGTTCCTTCCTTCCAGCCGCTCCGTCGCCTTCCGCAAGGCCGCCTGGGAGGCGGTGGGCGGTTACCCGGAATGGATTGACTATTGCGAAGACCTGATTTTTGACCTGCGCCTCAAGGCCCTCTACGGCCCCTTTGTCTTTGCGCCGGAGGCGGTGGTCCACTTTCGGCCCAGGGGCAGCCTGCGGGCCTTTTTCAAGCAATACTACCACTATGCGCGCGGCGACGGCAAGGCCGATCTGTGGCGGCGGCGGCACGCCATCCGTTATCTGACCTACCTGGTCGCCACGCCGCTGCTCCTGGCCCTGACCCTGTTCCATTCGCCTGCCTGGGTGCTGGCCCTGTTAGGCGGCGCGGCGGTCTATACCGCCACCCCCTACCGCCGCCTGATGCCCATGCTGGCCCCCTATGGCCCTGCGGACCGGCTGAAGGCGATCCTTTGGGTTCCCATCATCCGCCTTGTGGGCGATGTAGCCAAGATGGTCGGCTACCCGGTGGGGCTGGCCTGGCGTCGGCGCAACCGCCACCGCCCGGAGCTGCACTGGCGATAGTTGCCTTGCGTGTCGCCACGGTGGCCCTCCGCACCGTGCCCCCCTTCCCGTACGGGACAGGTGCTGCGCCGGAACGCACCGGGGCGAAGGGCAGACTCTATCCCTGCGCAGATTTGGTTTGCCGGTCAACCTGGTGTACAATGCCTCTGCGGTTGATCCAAAAATCGGCGTCCCCGGCCCACCGCCGGAGATGAAAATTCCGTGTGGAAGGTAGGGCGATTTCAATCCGCCCGCGCCGGATCGCGGTGCGGGGCAAAAGTTGGAGGATGGAACCATGCTTTTCCTGGTGCTGGATCGTGCGATTCCCCCCGACACGGACGGGGTAGAGGTAGAGGAAGCCGTGGCGGCCATGCGCCGTTCCCTGGAGTGGGTGCGGACTCAGCAGGAGGCCGGACGCATTGTGGCCCATTATGCCCTGCAAGGGCAGCACCGGGCCATGACCATTTTTGACGTGGCAGACCGCCCCGCGCTGGACGCCTTGCTGGCCGAATGGCCCAAGCTGCGGCCCGATCCGGAAATCTACCCGCTGGTAGGGCTGGAGGAGCTGGAAGCGTTCCTGGCACAAGCATCCCGAAAGGAGGGATAGGTTTTGAAAACACTAACCGACCGAGCGTTGAACCTGGCGCAGGTGCAGGGGGCAACCTACGCCGATATGCGCATTGTGCATCGACGCACTCAAGACATCACCGTCAAGAACGGGGTGGTCGAGGGGCTGGCAGAAGATGAGAGCAGAGGGTTCGGCGTGCGCGTTGTCGTCGACGGAGCTTGGGGCTTTGCCGGCTCCGCCCGCCTGACCCCCGCCGAGGTGGACCGGGTGACGGCCCTGGCCGTGCAGATCGCCAAAGCCTCCGCCCTGTTCAAAACCCGCGATGTCAACCTGGGGCCGCCGGTGGCCCACACCGGGACCTATCGCACGCCCGTAGAACGAGACCCCTGGCAGGTCTCGTTGGAGGAAAAGATAGACTTGCTGCTCCGGGCGACGAAGGAAATGCAAGCCGTGCAGGGCGTGATGGTCGGCACGGCGCGGCTTGCTTTCTGGCAGGAGGACAAGGTCTTTGCCAACAGCGAGGGAGCGTTCATTGAGCAGACCATCATTGAATCGGGGGGCGGCATTGAGGCCCTGGCCGTGGATCCGGAGAGCGGCGAGGTACAAAAACGCTCTCACCCCAACTCTTTCGGGCGCGATCAACGGCAGCAGGGGTGGGAAGCCATCTTGGCCATGGACTTGGTAAGACATGCCCCCCGCGTCGGTGAAGAGGCGGTAGCCCTGCTCACCGCCGACCCTTGCCCCGGTGGCGTCACCACCTTGATCCTGGGGGCAACCCAATTGGCCTTGCAGATCCACGAATCGTGCGGCCACCCCATTGAGCTGGACCGGGTATTCGGCACGGAGGCCAGCTACGCCGGGACCAGTTTCCTCACCCCCGAAAAGTACGGTTCCTTCCGTTACGGCTCCGACATAGTCAACCTGACCGCCGATGCCACCATTCCCGGTGGCCTGGGGACCTTTGGCTGGGACGATGAAGGGGTTCCCGCCCAGCGCGTGCCCATCGTCCGCAACGGCATCTTTGGCGGCTACTTGACCTCGCGGGAAACGGCGCAGCAGCTCCGCGAGATCGTGGGCGAGGCTGCACCGGAGACTTCCGGCGGGGCCATGCGGGCCGACGGTTGGAACCGCATCCCCTTGATCCGTATGACCAACGTCAGCCTGGAGCCGGGCGAGTGGGAGTTTGAGGACCTCATTGCCGATACCGACGAAGGAATCTATATGGAGATGAACAGAAGCTGGAGCATTGACGACAAGCGGCTCAATTTCCAGTTCGGTACCGAGATCGCTTATGAGATCAAAAACGGCAAACTGGGCCGTATGTTCAAAAACGCCACCTACACCGGCATCACCCCCCGGTTTTGGAGAAGCTGCGACGCCATCTGCAACGAAAAATATTGGCAGGTGTGGGGCACGCCCAACTGCGGCAAGGGGCAACCGCCCCAGACGGCCCATACCGGCCATGGCGCAGCCCCGGCCCGCTTCCGCAATGTGCAGGTAGGCGTAGTAAAATAGCGGCGAGAGGCCTTGTGAACGAGTTTGTAACATGCCCACCGATCCCCGGCCCACCGCCGGGGATGAAAATCTCGGTTGCTCGCGCCGGATCGCCGTCCGCGAATGCCCCGTGAATGCACGAATGAGGCCGCGAGGATCCGCGCCCGATTCGTGGACGGCCCGCGATTTTCACGGTTTGTGGACCGCGCTACACGTCTCCTCAGCCGCGGGCGGTGGGAGGAGTCGGCCCGCCACCGGGCGACCTCCGGCGTGAGATAGAACGGGATGGCATCCCTCTTGATGAAAGGAAAGCCATGCTAGGAGAAAAACGAATCCAAAAGATCGCCGATCACATTCTGGCCCGCTCCACCGCCGACCAAACCGAGGTGGTGGTTTTGGCCAACGACAGCGCTCTGACCCGTTTTGCCAATTCAACCATCCACCAAAACGTGGCCGAGACCGATGCCGAGGTGCGCATCCGCGTCGTGCTCGGCAACAAGATCGGGGTGGCGACGACCAACAACTTGGAGGACGAAGCCCTGGCCCGGACGCTGGAAACGGCCCTGACCATTGCCCGCCTTCAGCCGGAAAACCCCGATTTCCATTCGCTGCCCGGCCCTCAGCCGATCCCGGAGGTTTCGGCCTTTAGCAGGGCAACGGCGGATTGCACGCCGGAACAACGGGCCAAAGGCGCGGGGACCATCTGCCTGCTGGCCCGTGAAGCAGGAGTTGTCGCTTCCGGCGCGTTGACCACGGCCATCTTGGAGTTCGCCGTTGTCAACTCGCTGGGTGTGCGGGCCTACCACGCCACGACCTACGCCGACATCAACACCGTTATCATGAGCGATACCGGCGCGGGATACGCCTCCGCTCTGGCCCTGGATGTGAACGACTTGGACTTTGAGGCGTTGGGCCGGGAAGCGGTGGATCGCTGCCTGCGCGGCCAGAACCCCCGACCCCTGGAGCCGGGCGAATACACCGTCATCCTGGAACCTTATGCCGTCCAGGACCTGGTGCGGATGATGTCCTGGACCGGCTTCGGGGCGGTGGCCTTTCAGGAGGGCCGCAGCTTCTTGTGCGGCAAGCTAGGGCAGCAGATCATGGACCCACGCATCTCCATTTGGGATGATGGGCTGGATCCGGCGGGGATCCCCATGCCCTTTGATTTTGAGGGTGTACCCAAACAGCGGGTAGACTTTATTGAAAAAGGCGTAGCGCGGGGTGTCGTCTATGACTCCTACCGGGCGGGCAAGGAAGGCAAGGCGTCCACCGGTCACGCCCTGCCCGCACCCAACCCCCTGGGGCCGTTCCCGCTGAACATCTTTTTCGCTCCCGGCGAATCCACCGTGGAGGAGATGATCGCCGAAACCGAACGGGGCATCTATGTCACGCGCTTTTGGTACACCCGGCCTGTGGAACCCAAGCAGGTGATCATTACCGGCATGACCCGCGATGGGACCTTTCTTGTCGAGAAAGGAGAGATCGCCTATCCGATCAAGAATCTGCGCTTCACCCAAAGCTACGTCCAAGCCCTCAACTATGTAGTCGCCGTTGGCCGGGAGCCGCGTCTGTTGATCGGCCTGGGCGCCCTGGGCCGCGAAAGCGTGCCGGCCCTCAAATTGGAGCGATTCACCTTTACAGGCGCAACCGAGTTCTAGGAACCGGTGCGATCCCTGCTGGGCGATGAATGTCTGGCTCGTTGAACCCTATCACACCGGCTCTCACAAGGCTTGGGCCGAAGGTTACCGGGCGCACAGCCGTCATCGTGTTCGGCTGTTGACCCTGCCGGGCCGCTTTTGGAAGTGGCGTATGCAGGGCGGAGCCGTCACCCTGGCCCGCATGGCCCGGGAGATTGCAGAGACGCCCGACCTGATCCTGGCTTCCGACATGCTCAACCTGCCCGTCTTTTTGGCCCTGGCCGGTCGCCGCCTGGCCCATCTCCCCATCGTCTTTTACTTTCACGAGAACCAGCTGACCTATCCCTTGCAACCGGGTGAAAAGCGCGATCTGCACTATGGCTTTATCAATTTCGTCAGCGCACTGCGGGCCGATCTGGTTCTTTTCAACTCGGCCTACCACCGGGATGCTTGGTTTGCGGAATTGCCCCGCCTGCTCAAACATTTTCCCGATTACAATGAGCTGTGGGCCGTGGACCTCCTCCGCCGCAAATCGCAGGTCTTGCCCTTGGGGCTGGACCTGCGTCGCCTGGATGCCTTTCGCCCGCCGCAGCTCAAACCGACGACGCGCCCCTTGCTCCTTTGGAATCATCGCTGGGAGTACGACAAGGACCCGGAAACCTTTTTCCGAGCTGTGTATGCCCTGGCCGAGGAAGGGGTGGAGTTCGGCCTCATCATCCTGGGGGAGAGTTTCCGCAATCGCCCCGAAGAATTCCTGACGGCCCGCGAACGTCTGGCGGACCGTATCGTCCACTTTGGCTACGCGCCGGATCTGGAGACCTATGCCCGGTTGTTGTGGCAGGCCGACATCGTGGTCAGCACCGCCCGCCACGAGTTTTTCGGTGCGGCGGTGGTGGAGGCTTGCTATTGCAAGTGCCTGCCGGTGTTGCCGCGGCGGTTGTCCTACCCGGAGCTGCTCCCTGCTGCCTGCCATGAGACCTGTCTTTACGACGATTTTCAGGGGTTGTTGGCCCTTCTGCGCCGGGCCGTCGCCCGCCGGAACGGGGGATGCGGCCCGGCCCTGCGGGAACGGATGGCCCGCTTTGACTGGGCGCACATGGCGCCCCGTTATGACGCTCTGTTGGAACAAACCAAGCCGTCGGAGAATCGCCGATTCGCCGAGACACCGGGAGCGAGCAAGGCGTGAGGCATGTCGCCTTCCGGCCTGCCCGGCGGTTGTTCTGCAGATGCCCTTGGCCCGCCGGAGCAAACAGGGCAAGGGCATCTGCAAAATTCCGTACTGCGGAGGTAGGGTTCGCCGAGGAACGGTTGGTCGCACCCCGTTTCCCCGCCCTCGGCGTCTCGGAACCGGCAATGGGAACGAAAAATGCACTTGTGCCCTGCCGGAGTGAAAGTAGCGGCTTGGAAATCTCACCCGGAAATGCTATAATGCTCCCTTGAGAATGCCGGGCCGTCCGCAAATTGAGCGCGGATGTGCGAATGTGCCCGGCCCGGTTGAAGATCGCCGTTGAAACCGCACCTTGCAGGCCGTTGGCCGCAAGTCAATAGGCGGCTTGAGTCACTCGTACAGATTCCCGTTTGCGTAACGAAGGAAGGGATTGTCCCAAAGATAGCGGCGCCGGATCGTAGTCCGGCGCAAGGGGGCGCAGGTTGCAGCCTGCGCCGAGCGGGGAGGAAGGGACCGTTGATTCGGGTGTTGATTGCCGACGATCATACCGTCTTACGCCACGGGCTGCGCATGATTCTGGAGGGAGCGGAGGGTATTGTCGTCGTAGGCGAAGCCGCCGACGGCGCAGAAGCGGTCGCCCAAGCCCGGTCGCTCCAGCCGGATGTGGTGCTGATGGATGTCAACATGCCGGCGTTAGACGGAATCGAGGCCACAAAGCGCATCCGCGCCGCCTTGCCCCAGGTTCGCGTACTGATGCTCACCATCTCGGATAAGGACCGAGACCTGCTGGCCGCGCTGCGTGCCGGGGCGCGGGGGTATCTACTCAAAAGCGCAGAGTCCGGGGAAGTGGTGGAGGCGATCCGGCACGTAGCCGCCGGGGAAGCCATCTTGCCGCCGGCCCTGGCCGCCCGTGTCCTGGATGAGCTAACCATGCCCGCTCCCTCTACCCCTTCTCTCACCGACCGCGAACAGGAGGTCTTGGGCCTGATCGCCCAGGGTTTGGCCAACAAGGAGATCGCCGCGCGGTTGCACATTTCCGAAAATACGGTCAAAACTCACGTGCGCCACATCTTGGAAAAGTTGGGGCTGCGCAGCCGGGCCGAGGCGGCGGCCTATGCGGTGCGAGAGGGATTGGTCCCCCGCTGACCGCCGGATTGTGACCGATGAAACCGTTTGTTTGGTGGCCCTTTGCCCTGGTCCTGACCGTCGGTCTGATCGTCGCTTTGATCGCTACGCCCCTGGCCGCCGCTTGGGGCCGTTGGCGGGGCATCGTGGACCGGCCCGGCCCACGCCGTCGGCACAAGGGGGCCATCCCCCGCACCGGCGGGCTGGCCCTCTTTGTCGCCTTTGTGACGGCAGCCCTGCTGGCCCAATGGCTGCCCGTGCCGCGCCAGGACCCCAAAGAGCTGGTGCGGCTGGTGGGCATCCTGCTGGGTATGACCTGGCTCCTCGCCATCGGCTATCTGGACGACCGCTTTGAGCTGCGGCCCGGTCCCCAGTACTTGGCCCAGATCGTTGCTGCCCTTATTGCCATCCTCTTTTTGGTGTTCATTGAGCGGGTGATGAACCCCTTCACCAATCGGCTGACGGTCTTTCCTTACTGGTTCACCGTCGCCTTTACGTTGGTCTGGATCGTGGGCATGATCAACACCGTCAATTTTTTGGATGGGCTGGACGGTCTGGCGGATAGCGTGGGGGCCATCGTCAGCGCGTTTTTGGCCCTCCATATGCTGCGCGAAGGGCAATACAGTGTGGCCCTCCTCCCCCTGGCCCTGCTGGGGGCAACCCTCGGTTTCCTGCCCTTCAACTTTGCCCCGGCCCGTATCTTTCTCGGCTCCGGCGCGTGGCTGCTGGGCTATGCCATCGCCACCCTGGGCATCGCCGCCGGGGCCAAGCTGGCCCTCCTTCTCCTGGTGCTGGCCGTTCCCATTGTGGATGTGGCCTGGCTGATGATCAGCCGCCTGCGGGCCGGGCAATCCATCGGCCAGGCGGACCGCCGTCATCTCCACTACCGCCTGCTGGACCTGGGCCTCAGTCAGCGGCAAGTCGTGCTCCTATACGATGCCCTCTGCCTGGGCCTGGGGGTCGCCGCCTTGCTCATCCGTTCCCGGCTCTTCAAGCTGGCGACGCTGGTGGGGCTGGGGGTGGGCGTGATCCTCATTTTAGCCCGGTTGGCCCGGCGGGAGACAACAGCGAATGAGGAAAGAAACGAATGAAACAGCGAATGAGGAAAGGAACGAATGAAGCGGCGAATGAGGAAAGAAACGAATGAAGCGGCGAATGAGGAAGGGAGCGAATGAACAGCGAATGAAGAAAAAAACGAATAGATGGGGAAAGGGGTGAATGGGGAAGAAAGCGGTGAACGGTCGGCTCTGCGCTGTTCCTTGACCGGATGCCCATTTCCGGGTACAATCCCCGATGCAGGTTCCATGCGGACGCAGCCTGTAGCAATCTTCCGGCTTGCGCGAGTTGAAGGCTTGCGCCATTTTGCCCTCATTCCCCTGCCCACGGTCCGCCGCAGGTGGTCGGGCGGGAGGAGAAGGGGCTGTTTCCGAGGGATGAAGCGGTGACCGACTCAAACCCAACCGAACTGATCCAACGGGGCCGGGCGGCGGCCCGCGTGGGCCGCCTTGACGAGGCCCGCCAATTCCTGCGCCACGCCGTGGAGCTGGACCCGGACAATGTGGACGGCTGGCTGGCCCTGGCCGGGGTGGTGGACGACCCGGAGGACAAGATCGCTTGCTTTGAGCGCGTCCTGGCCCTGGACCCGGACAACACCCAGGCCCGGATGAGCTTGGAGATGTTGCAACCGACACAAGGGGCCGAACAACTTTCCCCCGCCGATGAGCTGGAGGCCGTTATCGCCGAAGCATCACGCAAATTGGAGGAGGCCGTCGGCCCACCGCCGCCCGACGAGGTCCCGCCCGACGACGCCGAGGTGCTCTACTGCGCCAACCACCCCACCGTGGAGACCATGTTGCGCTGCAACCGCTGCGGCAAGCCGATCTGCACCCGCTGTGCCGTCCAAACGCCGGTGGGCTATCGCTGCCAAGAATGCGTGAACCGGCAACAGGCGGTCTTTTACACCGGCGGGCTACCGGATTACGCCATCGGCGGAGTTATCGCCCTGGTCTTGGGCGGCCTGGCCGCCTACCTGATGGTCCTGCTCCATTCCTGGTTCATCGCCCTCATCCTGGGGCCGACCCTGGGCGTGGGCATTGCCGAGGCGGTGCGCCTGGCCGTGCGCCGTCGCCGCAGCCGCTACCTGTGGGCCGTCGTCGCCGGGGGCTTTGTCATCGGCGCGTTACCGGCCCTGCTCATCGGCCTCTATTCCCTGTGGGCTTTGATCTCCCTGGGCATCTTTTTGTTCCTGGCCGTCGGCGCGGCTGCGGCCCGTCTGCGCTGAAGAAATGGTTTCCAATCTGCCGATTTCAAAATGTTATCCGAGCTGACCATTCAGAATTTCGCCATCATAGAACATCTCCACCTCCGTTTTGGGCCGGGGCTGAACGTCCTCACCGGCGAAACGGGGGCGGGCAAGTCCATCATCATTGATGCCGTGAGCCTGCTCCTGGGCGGGCGGGGCGGCGGCGATTTCATCCGCGCCGGAGCACAACGGGCAAGCATTGAAGGTGTCTTTTTCCTGGACGATGAAAGCCGGGCCGCCGTCAACCCCCTCCTGGAACGGGACGGGTTGGAAGGCGACGATCCGGCGATCCTCACCCTGGCCCGCGAGATCCGCCGGAGCGGACGGAGCGTCTGCCGCGTCAACGGACGGGCCGTCTCTCTCAAAATCCTCAAAGAGATCGGCCAACACCTGGTGGACATCCACGGCCAGACCGAGCATCTGTCGCTGTTGCGCGTCCGCGAGCACGGGAACCTGCTGGACCGCTTTGGCGGGTTGTGGCCCTTGCGCGAGCGGGTGGCCGCCCTGGTGCAGGAGCTGGGGGCCGTGCGGCGGGAGCTGGCCGCGCTGCGTCGCGACGAGCGGGAACTGGCCCGTCGGGTGGATCTGCTCCGATACCAGGTGGACGAGATAGAAGCTGCCCATTTGGAGCCGGGCGAAGAGGAGGTGTTGATCCGGGAGCGCACCCGTTTGGCCAACGCCGAGCAGCTCCTGGCCTTGAGTGAGGAGGCTTATCTGGCCCTCTATGAGGGTGGCGAGGACCAGGCGGCGGCGGTGGACCTGTTGCAGGGGGCAGCCCGTGCCCTGAGCAGCCTGGCCCGCCTGGACCCCGGCACCGCGTCCCTGGCCGAAACCGCCGAGGAGCTCGGCTACCAGCTGGAAGACCTGGCCGAATCGCTGCGCGATTACCGGGGCCGTATTGAGTTCAACCCCCGGCGGCTGGATCAGGTGGAGGAGCGGTTGGCCCTGCTCCATAATCTGCAACGCAAGTACGGCGATACGCTGGAGGAGGTGCTGGCCTACGCCGAGCGGGCCAGGCGTGAGCTGGAAACCATTGAACACAGCGAGGAACGCATCGCCGAACTGGAAGCCGAGGAGGAGCGGCTGCTGCGCGAGATCGGGCGGGTGGGGGCCGAACTCTCGGCGCGGCGGCGGGAGGCGGGCGAACGGCTGGCGGCAGGCGTCGAAGCCGAGTTGAAGGAGCTGAACATGGCCCGCGCCCGCTTTGGCGTGGCCCTGACCCGGCGCGACGCCGAAGACGGGGCCTACGTTGAGGGGCGACGGGTGGCCTTTGACCGCAGCGGCCTGGACCGGGTGGAATTCCTGGTCGCTCCCAACGTCGGCGAACCCCTCAAGCCCCTGGTCCGCATCGCCTCCGGCGGTGAAACATCGCGGCTGATGCTGGCCCTCAAAACGGTGCTGGCCCAGGCCGACCGCACGCCGACCCTCATCTTTGACGAGATTGACGCCGGGATCGGCGGGCGGGTGGGGGCCGTCGTCGGCCAAAAACTGCGGGGCCTGACGCGGGGCAAAGGGGACGCCCCCCGCCACCAGGTCTTGTGCGTCACCCATCTGCCCCAGCTGGCCGCCTACGGCGACCTGCACCTCCACGTCCGCAAGGAGATCGTCGGTGAGCGGACGGTGACACACGTCCGCCCCCTGGAAGGTCAGGCGCGGGTGGAGGAGCTGGCCGGGATGCTGGGGGCCGTGACCGAAAAGACCCTCGCCAGCGCCCGCGAGATGCTGGCCGCCGGACAGTCGGGTGCAGAGGTGCCCTAAAGGCCCTCATTCACCGCCGCCCCGCCCGTGGATCCACAGGGGCGACGCCCGCCAGATGACAAATTCGGAGATGCCCCACGGATGCCAGGGGGAGGAGTTGGTCGTTTCCACACGGACGTAGCGGGCCGTCACTGCCGCAAAGCGCACGTCCAGCATCCCCCAGTTGTCGTCGTTGCGGCCCACCTCCTGCCAGTTCTGGCCGTCGGCGGAAACCAGGACTACATAGCCCCGGGGCTGCTGGCCGGTCGGATGGATCAGCGTCACCCCTTCAATCCGGCGGGGGCTGCCCATATCCACCTGGAACCACATGCCCGGCTTTTGTTTGACGGCGCGCGTGTTCCAATAGGTCCGCAGGCGGGCGTCAACGGCCTGGGAAGCGTAATCGCCGTAGTGGCTGGCCTCGGCGCCGGCCCACGGCTCGGTTGCGCTGACGCTGATCTCGCCGATCATCCAGGTTGCAGGCCAGTCGGGCGTGCCGGTCTGCTCCAGGTGGACGTAGCGGGCCGGGCAAGGGGCAAAGGCGGCGTCAATGTCGGTCCAGTTGTGGGGCTTTTCGGCCACCAGATGCCAGTCCTGCCCGTCGGTGGAGAGTTTGATCTTGTAACCCACGGGGAACCCCCGCCCCGGACTCTGGACGCGGACCCGGTCCAGCACCAGGACCTGGCCCAGGTCCACCTGGAACCACATGCCCGGCTCCTGATTGGCCCCGCTATCCCAAAAGGTCGTCGGATCGCCGTCAAAGGCCAGGGTGACGGCCCCGGCGTTGTGGCTGGCGCGGGCCGTCCAGGGCGGGTAGATGGCTTCTTCCGAAATTTCAATCGTTCGCTCCAGGGGAGCCGCCCCCCGACGGAAGAACCAGGTGACGCCCTCCTCCACCAGGTCCCAGCGCAGCAGGTACTCGCCCGGCAGCGGCGGCGTGCGGAAGGGGATGTCCGGCAGGTCTACCGCCTGACCGGGGGCGACATCGCCCGGCAGCAGGATGCGGAAGGTGTCCCACGGCTCGGTCAGTTCTCCGGCGGCGGTGAACCAGGTGTAGGCCAGGTGGACCGGCTGCTCGCCCTGGGCCGCCCAGGTTCGCGCCCCGGTGTTGCGCAGCCGTAGGCCCATGTGCTGCTCTGTGGCCGGGGGCAGACGCGTCGGCCAGGGGGTAAGCAGGTTCCACTCCACGGCATAGTCGGGGGCCACTACCTGGACCGACCGCTCCAACACGGCGACGCCCCGCTCCGAAAGCCATTCGCCGCCCTGGACCAGGTCCCAGACCAGGCGGTAGGCATCGGGCGTGGACGGGGCGATGAACGCAACATCGCGGAGGGTGACCGTTTCGCCCGGTGCGACCGTCTTGGGCAAGGGGCAGGTCTCCGCGCCGGGGACCGCCACCTCGTTTCCCTGGGCGTCGAGCCAGCGATAGCCCAGGCGGATCGCCCCTTCGCCGCCGTGGGGCCAGGGCAGCGCGCCGGTGTTTTTGATCTCCAGCAAAGCCTGCCCTTCCTGCCCCGCCACCAGCCGGTCCGGGCCGCTGTAGGTCGGCCATTCGGCGGCGTAATCGGGCAGGGCCGGTCGGACCTGCACCGGGGTTTCGTGGACCGGCGAGCCTTTCCATTGGAACCAGGCGACGAATTCGTGGACCATGTCCAGTTGCAGGATCAGGTCACCCCGTTCCGCCGGGAACTGGACGCGGGCTTCCAGGGAGACCTCCTCCCAGGGGGCCACCTCCCGCCCGATGGGGGTGCGCAGTCCGTCGGCGACGAGGACGTTGTGGTCGGCGTCGAGCCACTTGTAGGTCAGGTTGACCGGGTTGGCGCCGTCGGGGGGCCAGGTCAACGCCCCTTCGTTGCGCACGACGACGGGGAAGGTCACCGTCTCGCCCGCCGTGCCCTCCGTCGGCGCGTCCACGCGCAGCCAGGCCACCCGGTAGCGCGGCCCCACCTGGACATCTTCCTGCCGCCAGACGGGGGAGCCGGTTGCCGAGAACCAGTCCGCGTACCCCTGGACCATGTCCAGCTCCAGGGTGTAGTAGCCCGGCTTGGTCGGGGTCGGGATGCTCACGCCCGATAGGGTGAGGGTTTCGCCGGGGGCCACGTCGCGGGGCAGATCGGTGCGCGGCCCTTCAAGCACGCTGCCCTGGGCGTCGATCCAGCGGTGGCCCAGGCGGACGGCCTGGTCGCCGCTGTGCTCCCAGGAGAGGCGGCCTTCGTTGCGGACCGTCACCTGCAAGGTCGTCGCCTGTCCCCGCGCCTCCATCCGACCGGGCACGTCGACGGCCAACCAGGCGACCAGGTAGTCGGGTTTGCCGTGGGGCAGGACGACGTGGTAATCGTAGCGCATCGCCGCCCGGAGGTCATCCTGCACGCCCGGTTTGTTTTCAATGGCCCAGCCCACCTGCTGGGGGTCGTGGGGGTTGCCCACGATCCAGCGGTAGAGGATGAGGGCCTGGATCGGCTGGTTGTTTGCGTCCCGGTTCCAATCGTCAATTTCGCGGTAGGCGTTGCGCACCCAGCCGGTGTTTTCGTCCCGCCAGGCGTTGTACTGGTCGGTTTCGGTGATGTAAACGGGCCGGTCGCGCAGGTCTT
Organism: uncultured Anaerolineaceae bacterium; assembly: GCA_964593865.1. Taxonomy (GTDB): domain Bacteria; phylum Chloroflexota; class Anaerolineae; order JAAYZQ01; family JAAYZQ01; genus CAZQKE01. The sequence continues at coordinate 34,327 of CAZQKE010000124.1, forward strand.
CCGGGATGGCGGCCATGAAATCGCGGTAGGCGCGGAAATGCCAATGGTAGTTTTGGAATGGGGGGTTCATGGTCGTGTCGCTAAAGACCAGGTGCGGCTCCTGGCCGTGGGTGTAGGTGTGTAGGGCGATGCCGTCCACCTCCTCGCCCAGCAGGTTCAGAATGTCGGCAAAGTAGCGCACCCAGTCGCCGCTTTCGTTGCCGGGGTAGCGGGTCTCAATGTTCCACGGCCCTACCGCGCCGATCACCACCTGGTCGTTCTCGTGGCCGGGGCGGCTGCGGATTTCGGCCCGGCAGCGACGAAAGCAAGCGGCATACAGGTCGGGGGTGATGGCCTGGCCGTTGGGGCCGCCGGGCCGCTCGTTGGCCAGGTTCATTTCGTTGCCGATGATCCAGATGTGGCAGCCTCGGCTGGCCTGGACGAAATTGCCGCACCGCCGGGCGAAATTGTCATACTCGGCGGAATGGGGGATGGTCCCGGCGGAGCCGTAGCCGTTGTTGAGGCGGACGATGACGCCGAACCCCTGGCTGCTCAGATCGGTGTAGTCGCCGCCCTGATGGTTGTTGGGGTCGGCGCCGATCCCCTCTGTGACCAGTACCCAACCCGGTTTGGAGCGGAGTAGGTGCTCGGCCCCCCGGTCGTGCATTCCGAAAATGTAAGGCGGATAGTCCGGCATTTTTTGGCCTCTCTTTGATCAAGCTACCGGCAGCGTGAAAAAGAAGGTGCTTCCTTCCCCCGGCTGACTTTTGACCCAAATGCGCCCGCCGTGGGCTTCTACTGCCACCTTGCAATAGTGCAACCCCAGTCCCATTCCTCTCCGTCGGCCTTTTGCCGTCCCGCGCCGGAAGCGGGCAAACAAGGTTTCCTGCACTTGAGGAGGAATCCCCACACCGGTATCGGCTACGGAGCAGAGGAGTTCTTTGCCTTCCTCGCCGGACGTCAGGGCGATCTCCACCCGCACCTGGCCCCCTGTGGGAACGAATTTGAGGGCGTTGTCCAACAGGTTGCTGAATACCCGCCCGATAACATCTTCGTCGATCAACACCGGCGGCAGATCGGGGGCAAAGGAGGTGATCAGCCGCACCCCCAACTGGGCGGCCAGCGGTTTGTATTCTTCTACCACCGATCGCACAACGGGGGGCAAGGGCATGGTATACAACTCCAGCGGAATCTGTTTGTCCTCCAGGCGGCGAATCCACAGCAGCGATTCAATGCGGTCGTATAGTTTGCGACCGCTGGTCAAGGCAATGCGCAGCAACTCCGCCGAGGTCTCCCGATCCAGTTGGGGGTCCTCGGCGAGCATCTCCAGGCTGCTGAGGATGGCCGCCAGCGGCCCTTGCAGGTTGTGAACCACCATGCTGGTCAGATCCGCCCGGAACTGCTCCATTTCCTTTTGCTGGGTGACATCCCGCAGGACGGTCAGTTGGCCGATGACTTCGCCTTTTGTGTTGCGGACGGGTACACCGGTCGCTTCTATGTGGCGCATCCCCTCTTCCGCGCGGAAGGAAAAGGTAAAAGAACGGATTTTGGCGGGCTGCCGATGTGCCTGGTGGAGCAATTTTGCCAAAGTGGCAATGTCTATTTCCATCTCTTGGAAGTGAGGAGCAGACAGGATATGGCTTATATCGCTCAGGTTGGTCGAGAGCAGCCATCGCTCTGCTTCGGGGCCGAACATGGCTCTGAAGCGGGGGTTGACCAGGATGACGCGTCCTTCCACATCACGGACGATCACCACATCGTGGATTGAGTTGAGGATCGCTTGCAGTCGTTCTCGGCCTTCCATCAGTTGCTCGAACAGTTGGGCGTTATAGATGGCAATCGCCGCATGATCGGCCAAGAGACCGGCGAAGCGCAAATGCTCGTCACCGAAGGCTGCCAGGCGGTCGCTTTCCAGGGTGATGACGCCCAGCAATCGCTCTTGATGCAGGATGGGAACGCTCAGCTGGGAGCGGGTGGAGGCCACGACTTCCACATAGTCCGGGTCTCGGTGGACATCGGGGGTGAGGACGGGCCGCAAGGTGCGTGCTACCCGCCCGGTGATGCCCCGATCCGAGGGCCACGGCTCAATCTGGTATCGGGCCAGTTCCGGCGGATACCCTCTGGAGGCCATTAAGCGCAGATTCCGTTTGCGGGGCAGGTGGAGGGCGATCACGCCTCGGTCGGCGTTGGTCGTCTGTAGAGCGCAATTGAGCAAAAGGTCCAAAACCTGAGAAAGTTCCAATGTACCGGTCAGCTGGCGGCTGATCTTCTCAATGGCGGTGAGTTCCTCAATGCGACGGTTGAGGGCGGCTTCGGTCTTTTTGTAAAGCTGGCGGACTCGGTCCCCTTCGTAAGCGGCGACGGCAGCCAGACGGAAATTTTCCAGGGCAAGGCACGATTGATCCACCATAGCCTGCAGCACATCCACATCCTGCTGGGTGTAGTTTTGGCCTGATCGCCGACAGCCCAGCACGACCCACCCCATCAGGTCGCCGTGCAGGCACATGGGGATTACAAGGCACGCTCCTTCCTGGGCGATCTCCGTCCATACGGCGTGTTCGGGTGCTTCCGTTTGCTTGGATAGATCCAGGGCACGGCGTAGACCCGACAATTGGGCGACCAAGGGGTGGTCCGTTTCAAACATCTTTCCTTCTTGCCATGCAGATCGGGTGCTCAAGCAGCCTCGGCTCAGGGCAACGCAGTACCCGCTGCGCTCGTCGGCAGGGACGATGGCCAGACCTTCCGGTTGAAAGGCTGCATCAATGCGGTCCGCCATTGTCGCCAACAGTTGAGGAAGGGATGTCTGTTCTGTGAGGACATGGGCGTAATCCTGCAGCCAACGCTGATATTCAGCCGGAGAAGGCTGCCGGGGCAGGAAACGCACAAATGCACTGCGGATGGCATCCAATCGTTCGCCGATCATGTCTTAATCCCGGCCTTCGAACAGGGCCAACCACGATTCAACTTCGGCGGGAGAAAGAGGAGCGTCTTTCCACGGTTCGGGTTCCTCCTCAGGAGGAGGTTCCAGCCGAAGGGCAAACACATCGGCTCCTTGAACCCGTGCTCCCGCCTTCTCCGCCAACTGCGCCAGGCGGAGATCGGAAGTGACGACCAGCCAGCGGCGAGGATCGTGACTCCGGCGCACACGTTTCAGGATTAGGTCGTCCGCGCTCCTCCCTTGCCGGGCAAAGATCACTTCAACGCCTCCCTCCATGCGGTGGGTTGGGAGGACATGACCTCCTCCGGGGTCAAAGATGACCGTTACCGCTTTTCCCGTGCGGGCATGATACGATTTGAGCAAAGCGATGAGCTTTGCCTCGTCGTCCGGGTCCTGCAGGGACAAGGAAGGCATATGACCGATGAGATTGTGACCGTCAATTAGGATCGGCACAGGGACACTCCTGGGAAAATCCGGGTGCACAAGGCGATCCCGTCCATCCTCTCACTCCACCAGCCGGTTTTCCAACACTTGCTCCGAAGTAAAGCCGTCTAATTGCAGGTAAAAGGCGGCGGCGTCGAACAGGGCCTGGGCGGGGAGTAACCCTACCACTTCGCTACGGGTCACCTGGAGGCCGTAGCGGGCCGCTTCAATGCGGATCAGCTCTAGGACGCGGTGGATGGGGGTGCGCCGATAGTCGGTCAGGTTCATGGAGACCTGAGCCTGCCCTTCTACCAGCAATCCCATCGCTTTGACAAAGCGCAGCCCACCCCCGGAATGGCGCACGGCACGGGCAATCGCTTTGGCCGGAGCCACATCGTTGCTGTTGAGGTACACGTTGAAAGCGATAAGGGGTGGGCGGGCGCCGATGGCTACCGCTCCGGCTTTGCCCATGACCGCCGGGCCGTAGTCGGGAGCGCGGTCCGGATTGCGGCCGATCTCCTCGCGGATGCCTTCATACTCGCCGCGCCGGATGTCGGCCAGGTTACGCCGGTCGGGTCGGGTCGCCGCTTCTTCGTAGAGGTACACGGGGATTCCCAGTTCTTCCCCCACCCGCCGTCCCAGCCGATGGGCCAGGTCCACACAGTCCGCCATAGAAAGGCCCTGAATCGGGACAAAAGGTACTACATCGGTTGCACCCATACGGGGATGTCCGCCCCGATGGTGGTCCATGTCAATCAGCTCCGCCGCCTGGACCATCCCGGCGAACACCGCCTCCACCATCGCTTGGGGATCGCCGACCAGGGTGACGACGGTGCGGTTATGGTCTACATCTGATTGCACATCCAGGACGCGCACCTCCGGTTCGCGGCTCATGGCCGCCACAATGCGATCAATGACCTCCTGACGGCGGCCTTCACTGAAGTTGGGTACACATTCGACGATCTGCTTCATTTTTCCCCGCTCCGAAATGCCCCGGCGGCGGCCGAACCCACCTCCGAAGCGCGGTCGGCGTCCGTGTAGGCGAACGCTCGGTCGCAGGTCCGAGGTTGACTTCCTGCGCATTGACGGGTGCGCTGCTTTCCCGGATCTATGGGAAGGTGCCGGGTCAGGAATCCGCTCCCGTCTGCGGTCCGGAGATTATACCGCTCTGCCGAAAAATTCCATCTTGGCCGCTTTGCCGACCGGAACGCACCGGGCAAAGATGCTGAATTTTTCGGCGACGAATCCCCATTCGGAAGTCAAAACATATCTTATCAACACCAGGAATTGGATGAGGATTTGAGGTCACGACCGGGCGGTGTGCTACAGGTCCATCTCGCTGGACACCTGGATTCCGGCCTTTTTGAGCAAGGCCGTGGTCACACCGTCGCCGCTCGTCAACCGGCCATCAAAACGACCACTGTGGATGCGACCTACGCCGCAAGAGGGGCTATCCGCTTTGAGAATCGCCCGCCGGATTCCCAAGTCTTGGGCCAAAGCTAAAGCCGCTTCCGCCCCGGCGATAAAGGCCGCACTGACATCGGTCCCGTCGCGGCGCACGACCCGCGTCCGTCCCTCCAGGACGGCTCCGCCGTCCAACCCGGCAGCGGCTCCTTCGATCTCGGCGGGTGGACGTGGCGTTGGCAGGCCGCCAAGCACTTCCGGACAGAGGGGTACAACGCGACCTGCGACGGCCAGTCCCTTTAGGGCTGCTGCCGGGCAGCTGCGGGCGTCATAGCGACATGCCACCCCCAGCAAGCAGGCGCTGACCAAGATCAACTCTGTCCCAGAGCCTTTTGCAGCATCCGGCATAGTCCTATTGTAACATTTTCAGGCCGCTCTGTCAATGCCGGAACGACGGTGTGAAAATTTTGCAAATGCAAAAAGGCGATCGCGAGGCGCAAAGACATTTTCGTTTGGCTTCCTCCCTCCCTTTGTGGTACAATGTAAGGGCGGCACACCGGAGCGTGGGTCGCTTACCGGGAGTGCGTCGGGGACCCGGCCTTGCAATACATTACCGAGGTGCAAGGAGGGCATTTTCGGCCCCGGAATCCTCCGCGTTTTGGCGGTCTTCCGAAAGGCGTAGTCGTGCTCCCGGTGAGGCATTGCCAAAGACGGAACCCCTGCCCGCACCGAGTTACAATCCGGCACGACGGGGCAGGAAGACTTTGCATCATGGACTGGATGATAGAGACCGAAAATCTGACCAAGCGGTTTCCCTGCTCCACGGCGAGCAAGGAGAAGGGCTGTCATCCTCTGGAAGAGAGCGGGCCGGGGGCTTTACCCTGGTTTACGGCGGTAGACGGTGTCAACCTGAAGGTGCGTCCCGGCGAAATCTTGGCCCTGTTAGGCCCCAACGGCGCGGGCAAAACGACAACGGTGCGGATGCTGGCTTCCATCCTCAAACCCAGTGATGGATGGGCACGGGTGGCCGGGTTTGACACCGTGCACCAAGCGCGGCAGGTGCGCCATGCCGTCGGCCTCCTCACCGAATTCCCCGGCCTTTACCTGCGGATGCGCGGCGACGAATACTTGACCTTTTTCGGTCAGCTGCAGGGTCTCTCGGATGAGCAGATCCGCCGTCGCATCGGAGAACTGATGGAGCGGTTCGGCTTGCTGGAAGCACGCCGCCAGCGGTTGGCCGAATACTCCAAGGGGATGCGCCAGAAACTGGCCCTCATCCGGGCCATGCTCCACAACCCGGCCCTTTTGCTGTTGGATGAGCCGACTTCGGCCATGGACCCTCACAGCGCAAAACAGGTCCGGGACGCCATCTTGGACGTGCGGCGGGAGCGGCACACCATTCTGCTCTGCACCCACAACCTGACCGAAGCGGAGATGTTGGCCGACCGGATCGCCATCATCCGCCGGGGCAAGATCATCGCCCTGGATGAAACAGAAGCCCTCAAGGCCCGTCTCCTCGGCCCGCCCCAACTAGAGGTGCGGCTGGCCCACCCTTTGGACGGGCGGTTCCTCGCCGAGCTGAGCGACCTGATCCGGGTAGAAGAGGCAGGGGAGGATTGGTTCCGCTATCGGACGACGACGCCGGAGGAGACCAATCCGGCCCTTTTGGCCCGGTTGGGGGGACTGGGGGCGAAGGTCCTCACCCTGAGCCGCGTTCCCCACAGTCTAGAGGACGTTTATTTGCGCATCGTGACCGAAGAATCCTAAAAAGCCGCGCTTTTGAGCGGGAGAGGATGAGACATGACTGCGGAACGAGCAACCCTCCCTGACAACCGACGCACCGCTGCGCGGATGGTGTGGATCATCGTCCGCCGTGAGCTGCGCGACACCTTGCGCGATTGGCGGTTGGTGACGCCGGTGGTCATCCTGACCCTCATCTTTCCCTGGCTGATGAACTGGACGGCGCGGGTGGCCATCAACTTTGTCCAGCAGCGGAACGCAACCATCATCGGCGAGCGGATCATCCCTTTCCTCCTGATGATCGTCGGCTTTTTCCCCATCTCCTTCTCCCTCATCATCGCCCTGGAAACCTTTGTCGGGGAAAAGGAACGGCGCAGCATTGAGCCGCTCCTTTCCATGCCCATTACCGACATGGAGCTTTACCTGAGCAAGATGATCGCCGCAACCGCCTTGCCCCTCCTGGGCAGCATTTTGGGCATCGTAGTCTACCTGGGGGGACTGTACTTTTCCATCGGCTACCTACCACCTCCCGACCTATTGGTCCAGATCTTTGTCCTCAACGTCATCTCGGCCCTGGTGATGGTTGCCGGGGCGGTCGTCATCTCCAGCCAGACAACCAGTGTGCGGGCGGCCAACCTGCTTGCCAGCTTCATCATCGTGCCCATGGCCTTGCTCATCCAAGCCGAAAGCGTGATCATGTTCTGGGGCTTTCTGGAGACTTTGTGGCTCATCGCGCTGGGGCTGGTGGTGGTGATGCTCATCCTGGTCCGCATGGGAATCAAGACCTTCAACCGGGAGGAGATCCTGGGCCGGGAGATTGACGAGTTGAACCTGCGGCGGGTGGGCAGCCTTTTGCGCTACTTTTTCGTCCGGCCGCCCGCGCCGGGAATCGCGCCTGCGCCTGCCGCGGAAGGCCGGACACCCCGGCAGGTGCTGCGGTGGGTGTGGCGCGTCTACCGCCACGACCTCCCCCTCCTCCTGCGCCGCAATTGGATGGCCGTAGCCGTTGTCCTCATCATGGTCACTGCGGCCTTTGCCATCGGCTGGGGCTATGTGGAAAAGTACCCCCTGCCTCCCGGCGTGCTCCGTTTGGAAAACCTCTCGCAACAGGATCTGGAATCCTTTTCTCAAATAGACTTCCTACCCACCCTGGCTACGGGGAGCATCTTTTGGCATAACCTGCGGGTGTTGCTCCTGGCAGCCCTGGCGGCGGTGATCAGCTTGGGCGTCTTTGCGATCCTGATGCTGATGATCCCGTTGGGGTTGGTGGGCTTTTTCGCCGGGCAGATCGCTTGGCTGGGGTATGACCCCTTGCTCTTCCTGGCGACCTTTGTTCTGCCCCACGGCATTTTTGAGATACCGGCAGCCATCTTGGCTACGGCGTTCGCCTTGCGGGTAGGGGCCTCCATCACCGCACCCCGCGAGGGGCTGACGGTGGGGGAGGGGCTGATTGCCGCCGTCGCCGAATTCGGCAAAGTGTTGATCTTTGCGGTGGTGCCGCTGCTGCTCATCGCCGCCTGGATCGAAGCCCATCTCACCCCTCGGCTCGTCCTGTGGGTATACGGCGGCTAAGGACGGCAGGGCAGAACCCGTCGCCCTTTTGTACCCTGTTGGGGAGGCTCTATGACCGAACTGATCATCTTGGGTACGGCGGCATCGGTCCCCGATGCCGACCACGATACCATCGGCCTGCTGCTGCGCGGGCGTGGCTGGGTAGTATTGGTGGAATGCGGCGGCAGTCCCCTCTACAAACTGGCCCGCCTCGGCAACAGCATGGACCAGATCAAGGCCGTCATCCTGACCCACGCCCACGCCGACCACATCTACGGCCTGCCGATCCTGATCCAGGGGCTGTGGCTCGGCGGGAGGAAGGAGCCGTTGCCCATCTACGGCCCCCAGGAAACACTGGATGTCGCCCGCCGACTGCTGGGCCTTTTCAACCTGCAAGAAGGGGGTGGGGCCTTTCCCCTTGAGTGGCGGGCCGTTTCCCGGCGGCAAGGGCAGCCGGTGTTGGAGGTGGGCGGCGTGGAGATCCGGTCCGCGCCGGTGGAGCACGGCGACCTGGAAACGCGGGCCTTGCGCTTTGACAACACGGCCACCGGAAGGAGCATCGTCTACTCCTCCGACACACGGCCCTGCGCCACCCTGCTTGAACTGGCGATGGGGGCCGACCTTCTGATCCAAGAGGCGGCGGGGGCCTTCCCCAATCACACGTCTCCCGCCCAGGCTGCCGACCTGGCCCGTGAGGCCGGTGTGGCGGAACTGGCCCTCATCCACTACCCGGTGCACGGTGTGGACCCGGAGGAGATGCGGCGGGAGGCCGCGGCCTTCCCCGGCCCGGTGTGGATCGCCCGTGACGGCGATAGCTTCGGCCTGTGAGCAGGATCGGGATCTCATGGATGCATGGAACGGTTCACCGCCTGCAACCCGGTTTGCCCCTTCCCGCCTGGCGGCAAAGAAGCCGGGGTGGGCGGCAACCCTGAGTCTCTTGGCCCTGGCCGTCATCGTCGCCGGGATCGCCACCTTGATCGTTGTGGAACTATGGTTGGCCGAGCGGATCATCCCCGGCGTCTACGTTTGGGATGTGGATGTGGGGGGACTGACCCGCGACCAAGCCATCGCCCACCTGGAGGCCACTTTCCGCTACCCCGTCGATCGCTACCCCACCTTGCGCTACGGCGATCAAACCTGGCCGGTGGAGCCCCAATACCTGGGGACCCGATTGGATGCGGCGGCGACGGCGGATGCGGCCTTGGCCGTGGGCCACGGCGGCGATTTTGCCGCCGATCTGCGGGAACAATGGGATGTTCTGCTCCGGGGCCGCTTGGTCATGCCGGTTTTCACCTTTGACGCCGGGACCGGCTCCCTCTTCCTCAGCCAGATCGCCCGCCAGGTCAACCGTCCCATGCGCAACGCCGGTTTGGTGCTGACCGACGATCTGACGGTGCAGGTGACTCCCGCTCAGGTTGGGCGTGAGGTAGATGAGGAGGCCACCCGTCGCGCCCTGGTGGAGCGGCTGGCCCAGATGGGCGGTGGCGAAGTGGAACTGATCGTCCACGAAAGTGAACCGTTGCTGGCCGACCTGAGTGCAGCCCAGGCCCAAGTGGAGCGGGCGGTCGGCGGCCCCATCACCCTGACCGCCCCCGACTTTGAACCGTGGGTGATCGGACCGGAAACCCTGGCCCATTGGCTGATCCTGAAGCCGACTACCGGCCCCGATGGCCGGACGACCCTTTCCGTCGGCTTGGATCCGGCCCTCGTTTCGCCCTTTGTGGACGAGATCGCCGCCCAGGTGCAGCGCGAACCGGTGGACGCCCAATTCCGCTTTGATGACAACGGCGGTGGCCTCTACGTCGTCGCCGACAGCGTCCCCGGCCAAACTTTGGACATCACGGCCACCATCTCCCTCATTGAGCGACTGGCTTTGGAGGAGGGGCCGCGTACCGCACCTTTGCCCCTCCTACCGGTGAGACCGACCGTTTCTTCCGAGGATGGGCCGAATCTGGGCATTGTGGAGCTGATCGGCGAAGGGGTGACCAGCTACGCCGGTTCTTCGGCCGCACGGGAGCAGAACATCATTGTCGGTGCGGCGCAGTTTGATGGACTGCTCATCGCCCCCGGAGAGACCTTTTCCTTCAACCACTACCTGGGCGAGGTCACGGCAGAAAAAGGCTACGTGGAGGGCATCATCATTTGGGGCAACACAACCCGTGCCGATGTGGGCGGAGGGTTGTGTCAGGTGTCATCCACCGCCTTCCGTGCCGCCTTTTGGGCCGGTGTGCCCATCGTTGAACGATGGCCCCACGCCTTTCGGGTGCGCTACTATGAACCGCCTGTGGGAATGGACGCCACCATCTATTCGCCCAGTGTAGACCTCAAGTGGGTGAACGACACGGGCCACTATATCCTCATCCAAACCTATGTGGACCGCACCAACAAGACCTTGACCTTCCGCTTCTACGGGACCAATCCCGGTCGCACCGTGGAGATGGACGGTCCCTACAAGAGCAACCCCGTCCCCCACGGTCCGCCTATTTACCGCAAAGACCCCACCCTGCCCAAAGGACAGATCAAGCAGATTGAATGGCCCAAAGACGGCTTGGACGTGACCATCTACCGCATCATCAAAGAAGGCGGCCAAGTGGTGCGGCGCGACACATTCTTCAGCCGCTACAAGCCCTGGCAGGCTGTCTACCTGGTCGGTACGCGAACTGAAGAATAGGACCCATCCGGCTCCAAGCGTGTGAGGGGTGCGTGCTGCTCACGGAGGCAACGCTCGCGTTTTCTCCCGACAAAACCTGCGCGAATCGCCCCGCCGTGGTCAAGGGACCGTCCTGCCCGGATGCCCGTCTCCGGTGTTCCCCGGCGGAACCTGAGCGTTATCTGCTCAGTATATAGGTATGGGAAAGCACTTGTCAGGAGCAAAGTTGATGGAAGAATTGCACTTGCGGTTTTTGGGCCAGATGGCGATCACCTTAGGAGATACCCCTGTGGCGGGTTTTGTTTCTGCAAAGGCCCAGGCTTTGCTCTGCTATCTGGCGGTGACGGGCCGTGCCCATTCCCGCCAAGTGCTGGCCGATCTCCTCTGGGGGGAGATGGCGGAGACCACGGCGCGGGTGAACCTGCGCAAGGCCCTATCCAACCTGCGCCGCCTGCTGGGCGACCATCTACAGATCACGCGGCATACGGCGGCCTTCAACCGGGAATCGCCCTACCGGCTGGATGTGGAAATCTTTGTAGCGGAGGTCACCGAAGGGCTGGCGACGGGGGATATTTCCCATCTGCGTACGGCCGTTGACCTGTATCGCGGCGACTTTTTGGCCGGTTTCGCGGTGCGGGATGCCCCCGCTTTTGAGGAGTGGGCCATAGTAGAACGGGAGCGGCTGTGGAACCTGGCGGTGCAGGCCCTGGAGCGGCTGGCGGATTGGTACACTGCCCAGGGGGAGTATGAAACCTCCATAAAATACATCCAGCAGCTGCTGACCCTGGACCCCTGGCGGGAGGAGGCCCACCGTCGTAAGATGCTGCTCCTGGCCCGCAGCGGGCAGTATAGCGCGGCCCTGGCCCAGTATGAGACCTGCCGCCGTACCCTGCGACGTGAGTTCGGCATAGAACCGGCAACCGAGACACAGCGGCTCCGCGAGCGCATCCTAACCGCCCGGCAGATGCGCCGCCGCCCCCTCCCCTCCCAACCTGCGCCCTTTGTCGGGCGGGAGGAAGAATTGACCGAGCTGGGCCGCCTCCTGCGTGATCCCCATTACCGTTTGATCACCCTCCTCGGTCCGGGCGGCATCGGCAAGAGCCGTTTGGCCCTGCAAGCAGCCGAGCAGAACAAGCACCGATTCCTCCACGGCATCTACTTTGTGCCTTTGGCATCTTTGCCCTCCCCCGAACTGCTTCCCTCTGCCATCTTGCAAGCCCTGGACGTTTTCTCCCACGGTTCGGCAAAGCTGGAGACGCAGCTCCTGGACTATTTGCAGGATAAGGAACTTTTGCTGATCCTGGATGGTTTCGAGCACCTGTGTCCGGGGCACGACCTGTTGGTGGACATCCTGGAACAGGCTCCCGATGTCAAACTCCTCGTCACCTCACGGGAACGGCTTCGCCTGCGGTGGGAGTGGCCTTTTGCCGTCGGCGGCCTGCGCTATCCCGACGTTTCGGAGGAACATCCCCTGCCCCCCTCCGACGCTTTGGGGCCTCACTGGTCGGCGGTGCAGCTCTTTATCCAAACGGCCCGGCAGGCAGCCCCCCGCTTTTCCCCGGAAAGGAACTTGCCGCATATCATATCCATCTGCCGTTCGGTGGAGGGAATGCCGTTGGGCATTGAGCTGGCCGCGGCGTGGGTGCATCAATTCCCCTGCCGGGTCATTGCCCGGGAGATCGCCCGCAACCTGGATTTCCTACGCTCCCCTTTGCAGGATGTACCATCCCGCCACCGTAGTATGCGGGCCGCCTTTGATTACTCCTGGAACCTGCTTTCCCCCGCGGAGCAAAAAGTGTTCCGGCGGCTGGCCGTCTTTCGGGGTGGGTTTCGGCAGGAAGCAGCCGAACAGATCGCCGGTGCTTCCGCCGCCCTCCTATCGGCCTTGATCGCCAAATCCCTGCTGCGCCGCACCGCGGCGGAGCGGTATGAGATGCCTGAACTGCTGCGCCAATATGCCCAGGAGAAGCTGGAACAGGCGGGAGAAGTCCGGGAGATCCGACGGCGGCACTGCGAATTTTACGCCGCTTTCTTAGAGGAACGCGAATTCGGCCTGCAAGGGGCGACTCCGCCGGAGATATTGGAAGAGGTCGGCAACGAGGTAGAGAATGTACGGCTCGCCTGGCAATGGGCCGTCCAAGAAGGGGATGTGAAGGTGTTGAGCCAGGCCCTGGGGCCGCTCTTTTTGTTCTACGAGTTTCGGGGCTGGTTCCAAGAAGGGGAAAAGGCGATCCGGGATGCCCTCGTCCCGGTACGAAAGTCGGCCGAAAGGGGAGATGAGCAGGCCCGCCGCCTCTTGGCCCGTCTTCTGATCTACTTGGCCAGCTTCTCCCGCTATTTGGGAGACCCCCAAAGGGGACGTGCCCTCTTGGAGGAAGGAATGGCCCTGGCCCGCCGCCTGGGAGAATGGTCGGCGGTGGCTTTGGCCCTGAACAGCCTGGGCATCTTGGCCGGTATGCGCGGCGACCGTGTCGCGGAAAGAAAATTCTTTCGGGAAAGCCTGGATATCGCCCGCTCCCTGAACGACCGGGTGCGCATGGCGGTTGAGCTTAGCAACCTGGCCAGTGCGGAATGCAAGGCGGGCAACTATGAAAAGAGCCAACGGCTTAGCAAACAGAGCGCATCCCTTTGCCGGGAAATAGGTCATCGTCGCGGGTTGGCACGGGCGGTCCAAAACCTGGCCATTGCGGCCCATCTCCAGAACGCTTACGAGGAAGCCGAACGGTTCTATCGGGAGAGCTTGGACCTCTTCCGGGAGATCAAGGACCAATGGGGGGTGGCCCTCACCCTGGGCAACCTGGGGGACCTGGCCTACCGACGGGGAGACTATGAAAAGGCGCGGCAGGTTCTGGAAGAAAGCCTGGTTCTGCGCCGAAAGATGCACGACCGTTGGGGGATCGCTTTAGCCCTGAACACGTTGGGAGGAGTTGCACGGGCCGAGGGGAATCTTTGGGAGGCGGAGCAATGCTTCCGGGAAGCATTGGAGATCGCCCGGCAGATCCATTCCCACGTGATGATTACGGAGGTGCTGGTTGAGGCGGCGCAGCTCCTGGCGGAAAAGGACAAGGAAAAGGCCATAGAGGTCCTGGCGTTCGCCCTGGAGCACCCGGCTACCGAAGAGCGGACGCGGGAGGATGCGGCGCGGATCTTGGCCGATCTTGCGGCCGATCTACCGCCGGAGATCGCCTCCGCCGCCCGGCGGAGGGGCAAAGAAGGGGATTTGAAAAGGGTGACGCAGCTGCTGGTGGGGTGAGCCTTGCCCGATGAACGACGGACACCCGCCGCCGAGACGGAAAATGGAGTTCCCACCCAAAGTGTGGTATAATCCCCAACCATGCTCGACGTAATCGCGCTCGGAGATGTCAATGTAGACATTATCGCCCATTTTCCCCAATATCCGGCCAAAGGGCAGGACGCCTTGGCAACTTCGACCGAGATCCACTGCGGCGGCTCGGCGGCCAACACGGCCATCGCCCTGGCCCGCATGGGCCTGCGCGTGGGCCTTATTGCCCGCGTCGGCCCCGATTCCTGGGCCTTGAAGGCGTTGAGCTGCCTGGAGGACGCCGGG
>CAZQKE010000125.1:0-21692 GCA_964593865.1 uncultured Anaerolineaceae bacterium
CTTTTTCTCGATGGGGTCCACCGCCTGGGAAAGGGGCAGGCCGTAAACCAGGGTATAGAGCACGCCCTCGCGGTTTTCGCGGACCAGGCAGACTCCCTTGCGCCCCGGCGCAATGACGCAGCGATGGGCGCACAGGTTGCAGCGGACGCGCCCCTCATCCAGCTTTTCGTAAAGCAGGGCTTCTTTCATGGCTCACCTCTCATAACCAACCCCTCACATTTGCGTCCATGGCGGCATCCCAGCGATCCAGCATTCGGGCCAGGGAGGCGGCGATCTGGGGTTCGGCCTCGATCAGGTCGTAGGATTCGCCGGGATCGGTTTCCAGGTTGAACAGGAACGGTCCCTGGGACAGCCCGGCATAGCCGCCGTTGTCGGTCATGTGCCGCCGCAGGTATTTCCAGTTCCGGTAGCGCACGCCCACCAGCCGCGCCCCTTTGTAGTAGTAGAACGTGTCGTGCAGCGACGATGCCTTGCCCCGCAGCACCGGCAACAGGTCTTTGCCGTCCACGATACGGTCGGCAGGCAAGGGGATGCCCGCAGCGGTCAGGCAGGCGGCATAGATGTCAAAGTTCGCGCTCAGGGCGTCGCTGACAAGGCCCGCCGGGATCACGCCCGGCCAGCGGGCGATAAAGGGCACGCGAAAGCCACCCTCGAAGGGCAGATTCTTGCGGCCCCGCAGCGGCCCGGTGCTTCCTTCCCACCAGGGGCCGTTGTCGCTGGTAAAGATCACCAGGGTTCGGTCGTCCAGCCCCAGGTCCCGGAGTGCCTGCATGATCTGGCCGATGCTCCAATCAATCTCCTCCACCGTATCGCCGTACAGCCCCGCCGCCGACCGGCCCCGAAACGCCGCCGAAGCGTGCAGGGGCACGTGGGGGAAGGGCTGGGCATAGTCCAAAAAGAAGGGCCGCTCCTTGTTCTCCCGGATAAAATCCAACGCCTCGCGGGTCAGGTCCTGGGTCAAGGTGGATTGGTCCACCGGCGGCGCGACGGCCACCTCCTCATTACGGTAGATGGTGTACGGCTCCATGTCGTTGCTGAAATAGGCGCCGTAGAAGTAGTCAAAGCCGTTCTGCCGGGGCAGGTGGGGCGGGCGGTCGCCCAGGTGCCACTTGCCCAGCAAAGCCGTCCGGTAGCCGCGCCGTTGCAGCAGCTCCGGCAACAGCACTTCGTCCGGCGGGATGCCCCGCACGCCGTAGCGATACACCCCCAGGCGGAAGATCAGGTCCAGCGGCGCGCCGGAGGGGTAGAGGGGCACGGCGATATGGCTGCGAAGGGCGTAGCGGCCCGTCAGCAGGCTGGCCCGCGCCGGGGAGCAGAGGGGCGCGGAGGAGTAGAAATCGGTCAGGCGCGCCCCCTCGGCAGCCATGCGGTCCAGGTTGGGCGTGTGGATGGTCCGGGAGCCGTAGCAGCCCAGGTCGCCGTAGCCCAGGTCATCGGCGGTGATGACGATCAGATTGGGCAGGTCGGCGGGGTTGGGCGCGGGCTGCACCCCGGCCAGCAGCGATTCGCTGCGCGCCGGGTCGTAATCGCGGCCCAGCGCGTTGCCGGTCAGCCGACAGCCGGCGCCGCCCACGGCCAAAGCTGCCCCGGCAGCCAAGGAACCTTTGAGGAACTTGCGACGGGTCAGCCGTTTTTCATCCTTCACACGCCGACAAACTCCTGGCGTAGAACCTGATTGACAAAGCGATCCGGCGCCATCCCTTGCCGGGCCGCAACTCGTTCGACGGTACGGTACACTTGGTCATCCAAAAGCACGGCGTAGCGACGGCTTTGGCCGGATCACAATCCGGCATCCACCGATGTCAGAATTTCCTCCAGCGCCCGGCGGATGGGCGAATCGTCCGGGAGTTTGATGATCGGTTCGCCCAGGGCATCTAGTTCGTTGACCGTCGGGTCCGCCGGGAGCAAGCCCGCCAGGGTCAGGTTGTACTCTTTTATGGCCTTTTGCAATGGTTCCGGTAGTGTGTCGCCGTTGACGCGGTTGACGATAAGGTAGGACGCCCCGACCGACGTTTTCAACTCGTCTACCAACTCTGCCACCCGCCCGGCAGCGACGATGCCTCGCATGGTCGGATCGGAGATGATGAGCAACAGGTCTACGTCGCGGGTGGTGCGCCGACTGAGGTGTTCCAGCCCGGCTTCGTTGTCAATGACCACGTAATCGTAAGAGTCGGAAAGGCGGTCTACAGAGGTGCGCAGGATGTTGTTGGCCGCGCAGTAGCAGCCGGGGCCTTCCGGGCGGCCCATGGCCAGCAGGTCAAAGCCCTCCTGCTCTGTGAGCGATTCCTGGATGCGAAAATCCAAATAGTCCCATTTAGTCATGCCCCCCATGGCCGCCGATCCTCCGGCCAGGGTGGCCGTCTCTTCGCGCACGTCGCCCACGGTGTCGTAGACCGGGACGCCCAATGCCAGGTTCAGATTGGTGCTGGGATCGGCGTCGATGGCCAGCACCGAACCCTTGTTGTTTTTGATCAAGTAATCGATGACCAACGCCGTGATGGTCGTTTTGCCCGTGCCGCCTTTGCCGGCGACCGCTATCGTTTTCGTCATGTTCGTCCCTCTCTGCACAGGATGATCGGTACGGGGGTATGGTAGCACAGCGGACCGCCCCTGTCAAGTGGGGTCTCGTCAAAAAAAGGGATTGCAGAGGGAGACCGGGCCGGCCCTCTATGGGGTCAGGATCAGCCGTTGCGCGGCATGGCGTTCTACCGCCTTGCGGGCAAAGGGCATGGGCAGGAAGCGGCCCTCGCGCCAGAGGGGGAGAAGGTCGGCATAGTGGCGGTCGGCTACGTGCCCCGACTGGCCGCCGGGGATGATGATACGGCATTGTTCCCAATCGCTCAGGTCGGCGATGAAGCGCAGGGCATCGGCGACGGCCACCGGCTCAAAGGGGAATTCGGGCTTGCCTGCCGCCCGTAGCAGGGTATCCTGATCGCCGGAGAAGGGATACGGCCCCCGGTTAAAGAGAAGGTGCAGCGGCTTGACCGTGCCCAGGGGATGGGCGAGATGGACGCGGTTGATCCGCCCCCAGGTCCAGCGGTCCATCTCCGGGCCGAGGTGGTCGGTCAGCAGATCAATCGCTTCGGCCAATGCCCGGCGCAACAGATCCCGCCGCCCGCGCAGCCGCCCGGTCGCCGGGTCCCGCAGCCAAAAATCGTCGCCTTCGCCGTCCAACAGGTCCAGCAGCCGGACGAAGCTGCGGGCGTGATAAGGCGTCGGCCCGGCCATGGCGGTAAAGGTGTCCACGCCGACGTAACTCTCGGTCAGATCGCCCAGGTGGGGACCGAACACCAGGTGCAAGGCACGCAGCCGCGTGACCTGGTAGAGGCTGGCGGCCACGCTATCCGCCTCCAGGTGGTAATCCCAGTCGCGCAGGATGGCCAGGGCGCGGGCCTCCGCTTCGCTCTGCGGCTCGACGGTCTCCAAGTGGTGGACAAACCGCTCGGCTTGCGCGCTGTAGGTATCGCGCTGGAAGCGGGCGCAATCATCGGCGGTCAGGGTGTCCTGGGCGGTGAGCAGGTCCACCAGGCGACGGGCGCGGCAGGGGTTTTCCAGATCGCCGCTGAGGAAATGGGGGTAGTTTTCGTCCACGACCAGATGGTTGGCCGTGGCCAGCCAGCCGCTTTCCGGGTTGAGAGCCTGGGGCAATTCATCCAGGGGCAGGTAGCCCTGCCATTCGTACTCGTCGGTCCAGCCGGGCACGGGGGCCAAACCGTAGCCTTTGCGCCGGATGGGAACCCATCCGGCCTGCAAGAAGCCGATGTTGCCTTCCACATCGGCGTAGACGAAATTGTGGGCCGGACCGGCCCAATCGCCCAGTGCGGCGCGGAACTCGTCCCAGTTGCGGGCGCGGTTGTAACGCAGGACGCTGCGCAGCAGGGGACTCGGCTCCAACGCTACCCAACGCAGGGCCAGGGGTGTTTCTTCGCCGACGACGGGGCTGATGATCGGCCCGTGGCGGGTGATGAGCACCTGCTGGACCTCCGGCTGCGCCCGGCCTTTGACCCGGATCTCCTCACGGACCACTTGGGCTTCCTCCCAGCGGCCCTGATATTCGTACTGATGGGGGTTCTCCGGGTTCGGCCGCTCAATGTACAGGTCCTGGGCGTCCTGCCAGGCGGTGGTCAGCCCCCAGGCGCAGTAGCGGTTGTGGCCCACGACCACGCCCGGCAGCCCCGGTAACGAAACGCCGGTCACGTCGTATTCGCCGCCGACCAGGTGAACCTGGAACCAGACGGCAGGAATCTGCAAGAGCATGTGGGTATCGTTGGCCAGGAGCGGTTTGCCGCTGGCCGAACGCCGACCATCTACGACCAACTGGTTGCTGTTGCCCGGCGCGGGCGTCAGGCCTGGCGGCGGTGCGGGGGCCGCGCCGCCGGTGGAGTCGGCGGGGAACAGGCCCTCGATCAGTTCCAGGGCCTGGCGCAACGCCTCACTGCGCCAGCCGTTGGGCGGCGGCTCGACGCCGGGGGGCAGGCCCGGCCCGGTGACGATGGGCGGGTTGTCGGCGGGAAAAAGTGGTTCCAGGTCGGTCGCCCGCGCCGCGCCCAAGCGGGCGGCCAGGCGGGCACGGATCAGCTCACTGGCCCAGTTGCAGCTCAGGTTCCAGCTCAGCACTTTGGCCCAATAGAGGCTGTCCACGGGACGCCACGGCTCCGGTTCGAAGCGCAGCAAGGCGAATTCAACGGAGAGCCGCCCCTTGCGCTGCTTGAGATAGGCGTTGACCCCCGCGGCGTAGGCTTCCAGGGCGCGGAGGGTATCGCCTTCCAGGGCGGCGGCTTCGGCCTCTGCGGCCCGGTTCAGCCCCACAACGCGGAAAAGGCGGTCAATCTCCAGTGTCGCCTCGCCGAAAATTTCGGAAAGCCGCCCGCTGCCCAGCCGCCGTTGTAGCTCCATCTGCCACAGCCGCTCTTGGGCATGGACGTAGCCCTGGGCGAAAAAGAGGTCGTGTTCCGAGCGGGCGTAAATGTGGGGCACACCCCAGCGGTCGCGGAGGATTTCTACCGGCTCCTCCAAGCCGGGCACGGTGATCGTGCCTTCGGTCTGGGGCAAGAAGCGGCGGAGGAACCAGATCAAGCCGCCGAGGGCCAAGATCGGCGAGAGTAGGATAACCGGGACGATGGTTATGGGATTCACGGCCCGCTCCTTTCCCTCATGCAAATCGTGGATTTTCCCGTCTCAACCGCTCCAATTCGGCTGCCAAGCCGTCCTCATCCAGCTTGAGTCGCTCGCCGTCGCCCCGCCATTTGGCCTCGATCAAGTTATCCCGGAGCGAACGCTTGCTGACCGTCAGACGCAGGGGGAGGCCGATCAGGTCGGCATCGTTGAACTTGACTCCTGCACTGGCCGCCCGGTCATCGTAGAGCACGGCAAACCCTTCGGCCTGCAGCCGTTCGTACAGGGCATCGGCACGGGCGGCCACCTCTTCTCTGCGCAGGTCCAAACCGACCAGGTGTAGGTCAAAGGGGGCACAGGCCGAAGGCCAAAGGATGCCGTATTCGTCATGGTGCGCCTCCACTACGGCGGCCAGCACCCGCCCCAAATCCACCCACCAGACCGCCATCCACAAGGGTTGTGCTCTCCCTTCCCGATCCAGGTACTCGGCCTCCGGTCGGCAGGGGGAAGGATGACGCCCTGCGATCAAGGCAAAGGCCGATCCGATCTCCATCGCCGCCCCGCAGCGGGGACAAGGGTCACCTGCCTCAATCAGGGCCAGGTCGGCCCATTCCCCCGGCACAAAATCACGGGGAAGGTTCACATTGCGCAGGTGATAGCCGGGCCGGTTGGCCCCACCGACAAAGTTGCGCCCCGCCCGCACCGAAGGATCGGCTACCACACGGACGCGGCTCTGGTCCAAACCGATGGGAGATGCGTAACCTCCCACCGCACCGACCGCTTCCAGTTCGTGCTCCAGGCTGGCGTAGAATTGATCGGTCCCCAGGAGGCGGGCCAGCTTGGCTTCATCCACCTGACGGTCCCCGCGGATGACGACGCATGTGACCTTCCCTTCCACCGAACAGAACACCATCTTGAGCGTCTTGGAAGGGGAGATGTTCAAAAAGTCACACAGGGCCGCGATGGTGTCGCAGCCGGGTGTTTCCACTTCCTCCAGCGGCAATTCCGCTTCATCGGGGGGGGAAGGCCAGTTCGTTGTCGCCCAGGACCGTTCGGCAGCATAGCCGCAGGCCGGGCAGTGGACCACTTTTTCGTCACCGGCAGGATGAAGGAAGTAAGCCCGCCGTCCTCCTTCGGCATCGGCCCAGATGACGGACAGGTCACAGGCGGCCAGCATCTGTCCCAAGGCAGCCTCTACCCCTTGCACGGTGGCCGTTGTTTCGGCGTCAAACAGCGCGATCTCCGCAAGGGGGGACCGATCCGCACCGAACAGGCCGAGGCGCGTGCCTGCTCCCGGACGGGCACGGTGGTCCGCCCGCCAAAGGAGGACCGGCAGCTGACGGTAAGAATCTACTTCACGGCGTATCAAACGGACCAAAGTAGCGGTGGGATCGGCCTCGGCCAAAGGGGGCAGGAGGATCTCCTGTCCCCCCAGGGAAGATAGCTCCCGATGGAGCACGCTTTGCAATCGGTTCAGAGCACGGAGACCCAAGGGCAGGTAGGCAAACCGTCCCCCTTCCAGCCCCCGCACAAAGGCAGCGCGAATGAGCAACCGATGGCCGGGCAGGTGGGCTTCCGAAGGGGGGTGACGTAACGTTTTACCCAAAAGGTTCGATAGGCGCATGGTATCCTCTCAGGTCATTTTGACCACGATGTCGTGGATGACGTTGGCCGCTTCATCGCCCCGGTCGGCACAGTTGCTTAGGTGGCGGTACAGCTCCCGCAGCTTGAGCATCTCCATCACGTGGTGGATGTCCTCCGGGCCGGAAAAGAGATCGGCGATGGCTTCCCGGTAGACACGTTCCACCCGATTCTCCAGGGCTTTGGCCCGCGTCGCGTGCTCGCTGGCGACGCCGGGATGATCTTTCAACCGCAGCATGGCCAGGTGAATCTCCACGGCGGCATCTTGGAGGAGGGAGACGATGCGGCGTAGGTAATCGTTCGGCTCCACGTCCAAAACCTCCATCTCCTCCACGGTGGTATAGGCATAGTCCATCACATCATCAATGGCCCGTGACAGGGCAAAGATGTCTTCCCGGTCTATGGGTGTGACGAAGGTGCGGTTGAGATCGTCAATGAGGATGCGCCGGACCTCGTCGGCGTCCTTCTCTGCTTGGCGCACGGCAGCGGCATGTTTGGCCGAACGCTTTTTCATGTACGATTCCAGGGCATCCATGCCCCGCAATGTGATCTCGGCTTGCTCGATCAACGACTGCAGAAACTTGTCCTGGCGGGGCTTGAAAAAATCCTTGAGACCCACTTTTCCCCCTCCTCAGATGACTCGGAACGCAACCAAGCGAATGATCTGGTAGAGACCGGCTGCGATCAAGGCCGATGTCGGAATGGTCAGCAGCCAGGCGACGGCAATGTCGCGGGCCACCGTCCAGCGCACTTTGGAAACCCGGTCTGCCGACCCGGCCCCCATGATGGCCGAGCTGACCACTTGGGTTGTGCTCACCGGGCCGCCCAGCAAAGCAGCCCCCAAGATGATGGTCGCCGAGGTCAACTGAGAACCAAAAGCGTGCACCGGACGGATCTTGTAGAACTTGGCTCCCAACGTTTCGATAAGCCGCCAGCCGCCTGACAGCGTGCCCAGGGCAATGGCTGCCGCACTCAAGGTCACAACCCACCAGGGCACATGGAACTCATCCACATAGCCGGTCGTCACCATGGCCATTGCGATAATGCCCATCGTCTTTTGCGCGTCATTGGTCCCATGGCTTAGGGCCAGAGCCAACGATGTTCCCAGCTGCCCCCGCTTGAACCAAGCGTTGATCCCCGGCGTCGCCCCCCGTGCCAGAAAGTAGATCGTTTTGAGGGTGAGAAAGCCGAGCACCAGGCCCAGGATGGGTGAGATGAACAGGGCAATGAGGACCTTTTCCATGCCGGCCAGGTTGATGGTGCTGAACCCCTCTGCACTGGCTACGGAGCCGACCAACCCACCGATGAGGGCGTGGGAGGTGCTGGAAGGCCAGCCGAAATACCAGGTAAAGATGTTCCACGCAATGGCACTGAGCAGGGCGGCAATGATCACCGGGCTGGTAATGGCCTCCGGGTCAACCACTTCGCTGCCGATGGTGGTGGCTACCGCCACGCCAAAGAGAAACGGCCCGGAGAACTCGGCAATGGCGGTCATCGTCAGCGCGGCGCGGGGCGACATGGCCCGCGAAGAGATCATGGTCGCCACAATGTTGCTGGAATCGTGAAAACCGTTCAAAAAGTCAAAGATCAGTGCAATGACAACGATGACAATCAGCAGAAAGGGCACAGACGATAGATCGGGCATCGCATCAATCTCCCCCCAGCGTTCTCCAAACGGGCAAGGAGTATAACACGCCCACGGCAAGTTGTCAAACGATCGTTGAAAGAGAACCTTCGTGCCTCGTACTTCCGTCACGGCATTCCGGCAAGGTTGCGGTAGCGGGTTGACAGAGTGCCCTCCTTGTGTTATCCTGTCCGTACCACCAGAGACGGAGAGCGGACCATGTGGCAAGCATACGAAAGACCAACGTCGGTTGAACAAGCCCTAGATATTCTGGCCCGCTACGACGGAGAAGCCAGGATCATCGCCGGGGGGACCGACCTGGTGATTGAGTTACAGGAGGGCGACCACGACCTTGCCTGCCTGGTAGATGTGACCGGCATCCCCGGCTTGGACCGCATTGAGGAGCGGGACGGTTGGATCGTCATCGGCTCCAACGTGACCTTCCGCCAGATCAAGGAATCGCCCCTGATCCAACGGCAGGCGCGGGTGTTGGCCGAGGCGGCCGGTAGCGTCGGCGCGTTGCAGATTCAGACGATGGCTACCCTGGCCGGTAATGTGGCCAGCGCGTTACCGGCGGCCGACGGCAGCGTGGCCCTTGTCTCCCTGGGGGCAGAAGCCGAGATCGCCGACGGCGAGGGACGACGCTGGCGGCCGATTGAAGAGATGTTCCTGGGGCCGGGCCGCTCGGCGGTGGATTCCACGCGGCAGATGATCACCGCCATCCGTTTCCCCACAGCCGGTCCGCGTCAAGGCTCGGCTTGGGAGCGGATCGGGCGGCGGCGTGCCCTGGTGCTGCCCATCCTCAACTGCGCCGTCACCCTGGCCCTGACCGCCGATGGCGAACGTATCAAGTGGGCCAGGATCGGCTTGGGGCCGGTGGCCCCGGTTCCCTTCCGGGCGCGGGAGACGGAAGCCTACCTGGCCGGTCGCCCGGCCCAGGAGGAGACCTTTGCCGGGGCGGGTGAAGTCGTCTTGGGTGAGGCCAAACCGCGCACCAGCCTGCTCCGCGCTTCCAAAGAGTACCGCCGCGCAGTGCTGCCGGTCCTGCTGCGCAACGCCCTGCGCCGCGCCACCGCCCAAGCCCGCAGCGCATAGTACGCGATCAACAGGAGCCAACCCTATGGAACCGAAAACCTATCCCTTGACCATGACCGTCAACGGTCGGCAGGTGACCGTTGAAATTGAAGCCGATGAGTTGTTGGTGGACGTACTCCGCGACCGCCTGGGACTGACCGGAACCAAGATCGGCTGCAACGAGGGCGAATGCGGGGCCTGCACCGTCATCATGGACGGCCAGGCAGTGCTTTCCTGCCTGATCCCGGCCATGCGTGCCCAGGGCCGCGAGATCACGACCATCGAGGGGCTGAGCGACGGCGAAACGCTGCACCCCTTGCAGCAGGCGTTCATTGAACATGGAGCGGTGCAGTGCGGCTATTGCATCCCCGGCTTTATCATGTCGGCCAAAGCCCTGTTGGACCGCAACCCCCACCCCGGCCGGGATGAGATCAAAGAAGCCATTGCCGGGAACCTGTGCCGCTGCACCGGCTATGTCAAAATTGTGGAGGCGATAGAGGCGGTAGCGGCCCAACCCCCACGGGGAGAGTAAGGGCCGACGGGCCGGGTAGAACAGGCGAGGAGGCTTGCATGACAGAATGGTTGTTGAGCGGTCACAATACCCAGGAATCCACCGGCCTCGCCTGCCCGGTGACCGTGACTATGACCGAAAAAGGACTGGACACCCAGATCGATTGGTTCCTGAGCCAGCTGGCCGGGGATACATCGGATTTCGACCGCTCTTTGAAGCCGACGGGGGTTGTCCAGGGACGGCTTTACCTGAACATCAACTACTACGCCCGCAACATGGCCGCGGTCTTGCCTTTCGATTCAGAGTCGGTGGGCGCCCCGGCGGGTATGGTCGAGGTAACGGGCCGGGCAACCCTGAGCCGTCGGTTGCTGCTGCTTCCCCGCTTCCGCCGTACCTACCGCTGGGCAGCCGATTTTTACCAGCACGTATTGCCCGACCTGGACCGCGAGCTATACGACATTTACTGGCGGTTGCGCGAAGGTGAAAACCCATTGCCCCTCATCTGGTCTCTGTTCGAGCCGGAATTCTACCGCCGGGCGCGGGATACCGACCGCGCCCACGTCGTCGCCGCCCTGACCATCATCGCCCTGGATGGGTTCCTGCGGCAGCACGCGCCCCAATTGCTGAGCCTCTTTGCCGGACAGGAGACCACGACTTCCCTCATCGGTCAGCGCATCTGGGAACTGTGCCGGGTGGCGCGGGAGTGCGGCCCGGAGGTGCAGGAACTCTTGTTGGCCGGTGAAACCGATCTGGCGGTTTACCGGCTTTTGCCCCAGGCCGAACCCTTTGTAGCCGGGGTGCAGGACTTTTTGCGCGCCTACGGCCATCGCGGCTTTCGCTATGAAGCCGACCTGGAAACCGAACGGCTGGCCGACCGCCCAGACCATGTGCTGTTGGCCGTGGCCGGGCAGCTGCGGCTGGGGGAGGCAGAATCGCCCGAAGCGCGGGCCGAGGCCGCCCGCCGCCTGGGCCTGGAAGCCCTGGACCGGATGAACCCCTTCCGTCGGGCCTTCTGGCAGCGGTTCCTCCGCTGGAGCCGGCGGCTCATCTCCTGGCGTGAAGATTCCAAGAGCAACCTGGCCCTGCGTCAGGCGGTCTATGGCCTGGCGGCACGCCTTCTTTCCCGCCACTACTACCCCAACGACCCTGACGATGCGATGATGTTTTACACGGTGGACGAACTGCTGGCCTTTGCCCGCAGCCGGGGTGAGGAACGGGTAGAGAGGCAGACGTTGGAATGGCGACGGGCGCAATACGAATTGCGGCGGACCCAACCCCCACCGCCAGAACTGATCTGGTATGACCCCGAGACGGGGCGCTGGCGACCGGCGGCTCAGGCCGAGGAGGAAAGCCTACAGGCATCCATCTCTCGCCTGGAGGGGATTGCGGCCAGCGCGGGCAGCGGTCCGGCGGGGGGTGTTGCCGTTGTGACCAATGACCCCTTGGATGCCGCCCGGCGGCTGCTGGAACTGGACGGCCCGGCGGTGCTGATCACCCACCTGACCGATCCGGCCTGGTCCAGCCTCTTTCGCCGCCTGAGCGGCGTCGTCACCGAGCTGGGGGGCGTCATCTCCCACGCCGCCATTGTCGCCCGCGAGAACGGCCTGCCCGCCGTCGTCGGCATCCCCGATGCGACCCGCTTGATCCGCGATGGACAGCGGGTGCGGGTGGATGGAGCCAACGGCGTGGTAGAGATCCTGGACTAGTGGCGACTCAAGTCGCTCCTTTCGGGCCTGGGGCCGGGCGTCCGCCTACGCGGACGTTCCTGCTTCCTCCGCCTGCATGGCAGGCGCGCACGCACAGGCGGGCGGTCGGCCACGGCCCGCCTGGTGTGGTTTCAACCGCTATTTTCAAGGAGGGAAAGGATGATGTCCCCGAATACCGAGTATGACCCGCTGGCTTCGGTGCAGGCCGCCGGGCCGCCGGGGACCATTTCCTTCATCTACGGCTTGCCCGATCCGGCGACCTTCCCGGCGGAGGACTTGCGCCGGGCGGCGGATACCGTGCTCCGCGAACGGCCTGAACTGGCCCTGCAATACGGCCCGGAGCAGGGCTACGGCCCGCTGATTGATTTCCTCCGCGAACGGTTGGCCCGTCAGGAGGAACTGGACGTTGAACGGCCCCAGATCATGCTTTCCGCCGGGGCGGCCCAGGCGTTGGACCATCTCTGCACCCTTTTGACCCGACCCGGCGACATTGTGCTGGTCCAGGCCCCCACCTACCACGAAGCGTTGCGTCTCTTCCGTGACCACGGCCTGCGCGCCTTATCCGTCGCCGCCGACGATGACGGCCTGCGGGTGGACGCCCTGGCCGAGCGGTTGGCCGCCCTGGCCCGACGCGGCGAGGCAGCCCGACTGCTGTACCTTATCCCCACCTTCCAAAACCCCGGCGGCGTCACCCTGGCCGCCGAACGCCGCCGTCCCATCCTGGAACTGGCCGAGCGGTACAATCTGTTGGTCATTGAGGACGATGTCTACCGCGACCTGGCCTTTGAGGGCAGCCCGCCGATCTCCCTCTTTGCCCTGGATGGGGGCCGCCGGGTGCTGCGCATCGGCAGCTTTTCCAAGATTCTGGCCCCCGGCGTGCGGATGGGCTGGCTCCTGGGGCCGCCGGGCATCATTGAGCGGCTGGTGGGCAGCGGGTTACGCTGCATGAGCGGCGGCGTCAATCCCTTCATGGCCAACATCCTGGCCGCTTACTGCCGCGCGGGGAAACTGGACCCCCACATTGCGCATCTGCGAACCGTCTACCGCCGTCGCCGAGACGCCATGCTCAACGCCCTGGCCGATTTTATGCCCCCCGGCACGCGTTGGACGCAGCCCGGCGGCGGCTTTTTCATCTGGCTGACGCTGCCCGAACCGCTCCGCGCCGACCGGGTGGTGGCGCAGGCCAAGAAAGCCAGGGTGTGGGTGCTGTCCGGCGATCCTTTCTTCGCCGAACCGCCTACCGGTCAACACCTGCGCCTGGCTTTTAGCTACGTCACGCCGGAGCAGATCCGGCGGGGGATTGAGATTTTGGGAACCGTTGTAAAAAAAGCGCGAAAGGAGGAGTGATGAAGAGGTTTCTATCTGCATCCCTGGTTCTGGCGATCTTGGTGCTGGGCTTGCTGCCCACCGCTCCGCCTGTGCTGGCTCATGCTATCACCGTAGACGGCGATGCGTCTGACTGGACGATGGCCGCGCCGACGAACGCGAATACAGGACATATCGGCCGGGATTCATCCTCGCGAGGCGAATATGTCTGGAACGACTGGACCGGTGATGTGCGCACAGATGGCACCGATCCCGATAGCAACTACGATCTCACAGGATTCCGTGTCACCGGCGATGCCAACAACCTGTATTTTTTGGCCACTTTTGATGACATCACTGCCAGTAACTTACCCTACATCTCTATCGCCGTAGATACAGACCGGACGAACGGCAGCGGTGAGAGTTGGTTTGGGGATTACGCAGACACCCAAACCAGTGCCGATGCCGAGTGGGAGCGACTCATTGTGGTCAATCTGAACAAAACCGGCTACTATGATACAGGGTGGACCTGGACCAGCGCCGGTTCCAGCTACATTGATACTACCAATGATGTGATTGAGATCGGTATGCCTCTCACCGACTTGGGGCTTACCTGGCCCGCTACGGTGCGTTTCACGGTGATTGTCTGCCAGCACAACGGTAGTGGTGGAGTTCAAGACATCAGTGGTGTGAGCGACGCATTGGACGTTGTCACCAATTATGGGGATCCCGGTTTGACCGGCGGCACATGGGACGAGGTTTCTGACGGCGTCGTTGACTACTATTTTGATGTGTATTTTGGCACGAACGGGGAGCCGTTTCCGCCGTTGCTGGTCTCCGAAGTGTTCTATGATGCGCCGGGGAGCGAACCGGCAGAGGAATGGATTCAGATTTACAATGCGACGAATAGCAGCATGAGTCTGGATGGCTGGAAGATAGGCGATGAGGAAACGGTGGATGGTGGAGAAGGAATGTACCAGTTCCCTGCCGGTTTCAGCGTCGCTTCGCATGATTCGGTCATAGTTGCCAATCAGGCCACTGCCTTTAGTGGTCTGGGGTACGGGTGCTCGCCGGATTTCGAGGTTTCAGACACCGATGCGACCCCTGACATGAGCAAGTACACTAACTGGGCTACAGGGAGCTGGGCGTTGGGCAACTCCAGTGACGAGATTCTGCTCCTTGATCCTCAAGATACCGTAGTGGATGTGATGACCTACGGCTCTGGTTCATACCCTGGAGTCACGGCCCATGCGGATGTGCCGGCAGGCAATTCGGTGGAAAGGGATCCGCCGGGCAGCGATACCAATGATTGTAGCAACGATTTTACCTCTGTCGGTTCCAACGGCACTCCGTGTGATGTTCCAACCGCCGTGACCCTGGCTTCTTTCACCGCCGAAGGGAATGGACGGAGCGTCCTCCTTCGCTGGGAGACCGCTTCCGAGTTGAACAACTTGGGGTTCAACCTCTATCGTGCTGCGGAGACAAAGGGGGTAGGAGCCGAGCGGGTGCGGCTCAACGACGCACTGATCCAAGCCGTCCATCCCGGCAGCCCCTTTGGGGCGAGCTACGAATTCAACGACGAGACGGCCATGCCGGGCGTGACCTATCTCTACTGGCTGGAGGATGTGGACATCTACGGGGTGGCGACCCTGCACGGCCCCGTTTCGGTCCGGCTGAAGCCGTTGCACCGCCTGTTGCCGGTTCGGCCCAGGCTGGCTCCTGCTTCGGCGCAGGCGCACCGCTGAGCTCCGGAAAGTCGGCATACATCCCGCAGGTGCAAGCCTGCGGGATGTGCTTGTATGGCCGGCGGTGAGAGGATAGTCCCGATCAAGTTTTTTACTTGCGAGGGTGGACGGATAGGTATTGTTGCAAAATGGTAGCCGCCTCCCCCTGGAGCTGGTAGCTCTCCCATTCCCGGAAAGCGGTCATGGCAAAGATCGCTGCGCCGCGCACTTGATCGTCCAGTTGTAGTTCGGCATCGTACCAGGCCAATTGCTCAACATAGTTTCCTGCCGTGTCCCGGCCCATGCCCAGTTCCTCCCAATAAGCGGCAAAATCTTTCCAACCCCGTCCCGGCGGGCCGGGACGGTCTGTCACCAGGCCGTCTATGCCGCATTCGGTGATGAGAAGCGGCAGGTGCAACCCCCAGGGGCGAAGGTATTGGCGGTAGACTTTGCGATAGCGCAAGGTGAGCCAGCCCTCATCGTCCGGCGCCGTGCGGAAATCAAGGGGGCGACGGTTGGTGTGATACCATATCGTCGGCGCGGCGTACTCGTGCAGGCCCAGATAGCCATCGTGGGTCTGGGCCGCTTCTAGGGCCGAACGGAAGGCAGGCCACCATTCCAGGGGCGGTTGGCCTGTGCCAAAGTTGCCGATCACCGCCCGTAACCCCCGCGCGGCCAGAAGCCGTACCCGCTCGGCCTCTAGGTCGGCCAGTCGTTGCATCTGCCCTTCGTCGCCGGGCAGCGGCTCGTTGAACCCCTCCCAAGCGTCCACCAGCCCCGCGCGTCGCTCATCCAGGGCCAGGGGCAATACTTTTTCGACGGCGCGATGGGCCTCGGCCACGGGGTCTGCGCCGCCCAGGTTCAGCTGCCCCAGGGGAGTCCGCCCGACGATCAGCGTATCGGGCGAACGGGCTTTGACATCGGCCAAGAAGTTGGGATCAAATTCCAGGGTCTTGAGGATGGCTACGTTGCCGGTGGCGATCAGGTCCATGATCTGGGGATGATACCAGGCCACAAAGAGGCCCAATTTGGTGGGTGGCCCGGCAGGGAAAGGGGTCGGCGGCGGGGTGGGGCTGGGTTCCGGCGTGGCGGTGGGTGGCTCCGGGCCGACCGTCGGTTGGAGAGGGGAATCAAGGGGCGATTGGAAGGTTTCGGGCAGTGTGGCGGTAGGCGTTGGCGTAGCGGTGGGTGTGGGGGAGAAGGACCGGTCGGGCGGCGTCGGAGGGGTGGTGCGGCGTGCGTCGGGCCGGGCTGTGGGTGTAGCGGCGGCAGGGAGGCCACATCCCGCCAGGAAGGCGGCCAGGGCTGCTGCTCCTGCACCTTGCAGGAAGCGACGCCGTTCAAGGGAAATCTTTGGATCGGACATGGGGCTATTGTACCCCCGAACCGGTGTCGGGTCAACGACGGCCGGGCAACGGTTAGGCTCCGGTTTCCCCGCGGGGGCTAATGGGGGGGCGCAAAGCGAATGTGAACGATGTCGCCGTCTTGGATAACATAGTCTCGCCCTTCCAGGCGGAGCAGGCCGCGCTCGCGGGCGGAGATGAAATCTCCTGCGGCCATCAAGTCGTCGTAGGATACCACCTCGGCACGGATGAAGCCCTTTTGCATGTCGGTATGGATTTTCCCCGCGGCGTCGTAAGCGGTTTGGCCTCTTCGCAAGGTCCAAGCACGGACAAGGTTGGTCCCCGTGGCGGTAAAGAAGGTGATCAGGTCCAAAAGTCGGTAACCGGCGTGGATGAGGCGTTCCAGGCCGGAGGCGTCTAACCCCAGGGCGGCCCGGTATTCGGCGGCCTCATCGGGGTCCCATTCGGCCAGGTCCGCTTCCACTTGGGCGCAGAGCACAACGGATTGCGCGCCCTCGGCGGCGGCGCGGGCTTGCACCTGCTCGGAGAGGGCATTACCGTCGGGCAGGTCGTCCTCACCCACGTTGGCGACGTAGAGCCGAGGTTTGGCCGTCAGCAGAAAAAGGGGGCGGAGGAATTCGGCGTCTTTGGCAGAAAGGGGAAACCGGGCGGCCAGTTGCCCTCCTTCCAGATGGGCTTTGAGGCGGTCCAGGAATGCGAGTTCGGCGGCATATTCTTTGGGACGGGCTTTGGCAGAAGAGCGTACCTTTTCAATGCGTCGTTCTACCGTGGCCAGGTCGGCCAGGATGAGCTCCAGGTCTATTGTATCGCAATCGGCCACCGGGTCCGGCGTCGGGCTGACGTGGGCTATGTCGGGGTCTTCAAAGCAACGAACGACCAAGACCACGGCATCCACGTTGCGGATGTGGCCCAGGAATTGGTTGCCCAGCCCTTCTCCTTTGTGTGCTCCTCGGACCAACCCGGCAATGTCTACGAATTCAATGGTTGTGGGTTTGATCTCGTGGGGCCGGACGATGGCCGCGATGTCATGAAGGCGTGGGTCCGGCACTTCGACGACGCCGATGTTGGGATCAATGGTGGTGAAAGGGTAACTGGCGACGGCTGCCCCGGCTTGTGTGAGGGCATTGAAGAGGGTGCTTTTGCCTACGTTGGGTAGGCCGACAATGCCGATCTGCAAACTCATGGTTTTCGGCTCCTTGCTTGTGGTGTGCTTCGGCGGATAGGCGTGGATGTGAGCGTTCCGCCACCCGGATCCGCACACCGATCCCGGTCGCAGTGTTTCCTGCGCCATTATACCTCATTTCAAAGGGGGAAGCAAACGGCAAGCTGCGCCGACCGGTGCGACCGATGCGGGTGTGTCTGCCGCGGTAGAGGTGCAGGGTCCGCCGGGGAGCGGTTGTCGGCGTCTCTGCGATGCAAGCGGTAATGAGGACGATAGATGCACGTGCCCTGGGTTGGGAATCGGGTACTATTGACACCGGGACGGTTTGGTGGTACAGTGATGGTGTAAAACGGAGCGATGAGAGGTGAATGTGGATCGGGTGATGGATCGTATCAGACCGACTCGGGGGGAAGGAGAGGTTGTGATCCCCTGGGCCGAGGGGAATGGTCTGTGGCGTTCTATAGAGGAGGCGGTTGTCGGTTTGGCCGGGGCGGACGCGATCACGTTCTTTGTTCTGAACCCTTATGCTTGCGATTCGGCGGAGGGGTTGTCCTTACGGATCGGTCATCCCCTTTCTCGGCTCAAACCGGCGTTGGATAGGTTGGTTGAACGAGGATTGTTGAACGCCGTTGAGCTGGGTGATGTCCGGGTGTATGAGCTGACCCGTGACCCCTGTCGGCGGCAGACGTTGCAGCAGTATGTTTTCTGGCTGCGGGAAGGGTATCATTGGGCGCGGATGGTAATGGATCAAGAGGGTTTACGCGGGGTTGGGTGATCGGGGGGGCGTTTTCTGCGTGGGATGATGATTGCCCCGAAGGGGCAGGCGGCGACGCAGGAGTAGCAGCCAAAGCAGGTATCCGGATCGGCGTAGGGCAGCTCCTCCGGTGCGTCGCGCCGAAAGCCGCCTGCCAAGCAGGCGGCAATGGGCGGACACTCGGCACAACGACGGCAACGCTCCGGGTCCACCCAGGGGATGATTCCGTCCCAAAAATTACTCCTCTGCCCCACCGGTTAGTTCTTTTAGTCGGGCCAGCACCTTCTCGGCATGTCCATCCACTTTGACCTTAGGCCACACGGCCCGGACGATCCCTTCGGGGTCAATGAGGTAGGTGATGCGGTTGGCCGATTTGCCGTGCTCTTTGAGTGTGCCATAAGCGGTGGCGATCTCTTTCCCGGCGTCGGAGAGCAGGGTGAAACGAAAACCGTGCTTGTCTCTGAATTTTGCCAGCGTCCCCGGCTTGTCGGTGCTGACGCCGACGATGGCCGCGTTCAACGCTTTGAATTCATCCACCAAGGCGTTGAACGCTTGGCCCTCGCGGGTGCAACCGGAGGTGTGGGCCTTGGGATAGAAGTAGAGCACCAGCCATTGGCCCCGAAAGTCCTCCAGGGCCAGGGGCATCTCTTCTGCCGTTTGCCCGCGGAAGGGTGGCGCAGGTGCGCCTACTGCGATCAGGTCCCCCATCGCCCCTTACTCCTCGTTCTCAATCTCGTAGCTCCAAGTCACTTCCGCCGTTTTGCCCAACATGATGGCGGCCGAGCAGAATTTGGTGTTAGAAAGTTCAATGGCCCGCCGTACGTCCTTTTCCTTGAGGCCACGCCCTTTGATCCGGTACTTGAGTTCAATCCGCGTGTAGACCTTGGGGTGTTCTTTGGCTTGCTCGGCTTCCACCGCTACCTCCAGGCCGGTCACGTCGCGGCGCATTCGGTTTTTGAGGATGTGGATGACATCCATCGCCGAGCATCCTGCCGTTCCCAGCAGCAGTAGGCGCATAGGCGGTATGCCGGTGTCGCGGCCAAACCCCGGCGCACCGTCGATGACGATGGCATGACCGGCCGATTCGGCAACAAACTGCAGACCGTCTACCCAAACAACCTTGTCGCTCATGGTGACCTTCCTCACCCTCCCGCAGGCCCGGCGAACGGTAGGCTTGCGGGAGGGTTCTTTTTTTATTGGACGGCTTCCAGCACTTTGGCCAGCATCATCGGTTCGGGTACGGCCCCTTCTTGGTGGACCGTTTCGTTGATGACCGTGCGCGGTACGCCCTGGACAAAGTACTTGTTGGACAGGTGGGGGAATTCAATGGCTTCCACCATGTCGGCGCGGATCAGCTCACTTTCAATGGCCATCTTGTGGGCCAACCGCACGGCACGGGGGCAATAGGGGCAGGTAGGTGTGACAAAGACCTGCATATGCACCGGCTTGGTGATCTCGGCCAGGGCCATTTTTGTCTGGGGTTGAAGTCCCGATTCTCCCGTCGAGACATCAATGATGTCCTCAATGAGACTGGTGAACTCGTAGCCCGAAGGGATGCCGTAGAACCGGATGCCGTAATCCTTTTCCCCTTCGTCCTCCATGCGGAGGATGGCGATGGCCGGGATCTTGTCAATGCCGTACAGGTCGGCAGTAGCCTTGTCGGTGACAAAGTTATAGATTTCTGCCGTGATCTTGTCCGAAAGGGCGGCGATCTCTTCTACGATCTGGCGCGTTTCGGTGCAATATTGGCACTCAATGGTCTGGGTGAACATCATCAGTTTAACCGGTTTGACCAACTTTTCGGCAAATTCATTCCGCAGGAATTCTGCATCTTTCTCGGAAATCAGTGGCATTTCTTACCTCCATGCTCGTCTGGTTTTTTGTGGATCGTTTCCCCACACTATGCTTTTAGATGCAAAAGGGGAGTAGAGGTTTCAAGGATCTCCTTGTGAATTCGGAAAAGATGCTCAGCTCAGTTTTAGGACGCGGTAGAGGCGGTCTCGGACATCGGCGGGCAGTGCAGCCGGAGACTGGGAACGGTACAGGAGGATGAGCTTGCGCGTTGTGTCCACCATGATTCGGCAGTCAGGGCAGTGGGCCAGGTGCGCTTCTAGCTCGGCGCAGAGGGTGTCTTCCAACTCGCCATCTAGGTAATCGGAGAGCTGCTCCAGGAGTTTGCGGCAGGTTTCGTGATCGTCGGTGGACAAGGTGTTTTCCTCCTACGCCGTGACGTGTAACCCCCGTGCCCGTTCGGCAAAATAGTCCGATAAGCGGTCCCGCAGCTTCAGCCGTGCCCGGTGCAGCCGGTTCTTGACCGCCTGGACGGTGATGCCCAGGATCTCTGCCGTCTCTGCCCCGGAAAGCCCCTGGATGTCGCGCAGGACAAAAGCAGAGCGGAGCGTTTCCGGCAGTTCGGCAATGGCTCGGTCCATCTCGGCCCGTGCTTCGGCGTTGAGCAGCCGGTCATCGGGCAAGGTAGACCAATCGACCAGGTGTTGCGATTCCAGCAATGGGTCGTCATCCGGCCCGTGGGGCTGGTCGAGGGAAAAAGTCGTCATCTGTTTGCGCTTGCGCAAGCGCATGAGGCTGGCGTTGTAGGCGATACGGTACAGCCAGGTGGAAAGCTGCGAGCGACCCTCGAAGCGGTCGATGGCTTCAAAGGCGTTCAGGAACGTCTCCTGGAGGACGTCTTCGGCTTCTTGTTCGTCGCCCAAGAGTTTGAGGGCCACGTTGTACACGTTGGCCGAGTTGAGTTCCACCAAGCGGCGGTAGGCTGCGGCGTCCCCGGCCCGCAGTCCGTCCAGCAGCTCGGCCTCCGTCGCAAACGTACCGTTGTCGCTCACCCTTGCTCCGTTAACGGCTGCTCCGCAGCCTCTGCCAGTGCTTCTTCTACCAGGGGCAAGATGCGGTAATAGTCGGCAGAACCGGCGATCCGCACGCGGTTGTTGACCGCTACCAGCGGGTAGGGCAGACCTTGTTCCTGGATGACGGCCATCAGCTCCGGATACCGGGCCTGTTGGTCGGCATCGGCCAGGTCTACGTATTCAACGTGAACCGCTTCGCCAAAGCGGGCCTTCAGGTAAAAAGCCGTGATCTGCGTGGTCTCCGCCGAAGACCGCGGCGGTCCTCAACCGATGCTGGAGCAGGCTTCTAGAAAACGGTTGCCGAATACGGTTATTCGCACAGGGTTGTTCGTCTCTTCCATGTTTCCCCTCGCAAACTCGGACACAAGCCGGAGGCTTGCGCTACGTCGCTTGGCGCGGCCACGGCCTGTGTCCCCTTGCAGCGCAAGTCCCCACGCTTGCGCAAATTTGATACCCCCTGGGGGTATGACAAAAGTATTGTAACACAGGCATCGGACTCTGTCAAAAAGTCACTCCGGCAAGTTGTGGGGAAAAAAGAAGAGCAGGGACCTCGGCGGAGACCCTGCTCTTCTTCCTCACAAGGAGGAGAAAGGAGTGTGTTTATTATACCGATCCGGAGGGGATGGAAAAGTAAGGGCGATCACATTTCACCCTGGGATTCCTTCGGTTCTGTCCCCTTTTGGTGTCGTCGCCCGTGCTCCGGTGGGTAGCGGATGGAGACGCGGCGGACGGTCAGCCCTTCCATCTCGTCCACGCGCAGGGTGGCGTTGCCGAGGGTGACCGTATCACCGACCTGGGGGCGGCGGCCCAGGACCGCCCACACCAGCCCGCCGACGGTGTGGACATCG
>CAZQKE010000126.1:0-32385 GCA_964593865.1 uncultured Anaerolineaceae bacterium
AGCAGGTCCATGGCCGTCACCTGGAGGATGGCTAATGCGCTGCCGATGACCAGCACCGGCAGGGCCTGGAGCCACGTCCGGGCGTATCCTTCCCGGCCCAGCACCAGGGCGGCGATCATGGAATTGATGATGACCAGCATGACCATCACCCCCACGCCGCTGAGCAACGCCAGGGCGTAGAGCAACGGGTTCCACCCGCTGTGGACGGCCAGCACCAGCAGGGGAACCAGGGGCAGCAAGGCCAGCAGTTCCCAAAGGCTGCGGATGGACGGTTCGCGGGCCGGGTTGCGCCACAGGGTAAAGTTGAAGATGGGCCAGGTCAGGATGATGAGGGCCAGCCCGTTGAGCAAACCGGTGGTCATCCGCAGCCAATTGCGCGGCTCGTACAGGTGTGGCGCGTTGGGGAAGAAGGTCATGTAGGAATTCAAGCCGTCGAACCCCCAAAAGCCGATGAACAGCACCAACGCGGCCAGCACCGAAGGGGGAGGCAGCCGCGAGACGAATTTGCGGCGCAGCAAGAGCATGGCCGTCAGCCCCAGCAGAACCCCCAGGAATGTGCCCGTGCAGCGGGCGCAGAGGGGAAAGGGCCGATCCCCCAAAAAGAAGGAGCGTTCCGGGATGCGGTGGCAAACGGCATAGCCGACCATGTCGGCCTTGCCCAACAGGTCGCCGGGGGATGCCACGGCGAAAAAGAGGATGACAAAGGCGGCCAGGGCGAACAGGACCAGCGTCAATTTTTTGTGAGGGTTGGGCATCCGCCGGATCTCGGTCGGGCGCGGCGGTTGTTGCGGTGCGTCGTTGTTCAACGGAGCTTTCCTTTCCCGTCAGTGTGATGTCCGGCGCGGCGGCAATCCGCGCCCCGGAGGGCCGTATTATACACCCGTTCCCCCAATTTGCCCACTCGCCCACTTGCCCATTTCCGAAAACGTGGTACAATGCCCGCCAGCGGTTCGGGAAGTTGAACCGCCAAGACGCCAAGGGCGCAAAGAGAAGTAAAAAAAGCCTTTGCGTTCTTGGCGCGTTGGCGGTTCAAAAAGAAGGGGAAAAAACGATGCCTGTGTTACGAGACATACCCATCACCTTGAGCGCGGAAGAGGTCGTCGCCATCCCCAAGGGGAAGCCGATCCGGCCTGCCTTGCTCCGCGATGCCGAAGAAGCCATTGCCCTGGGCCGGACCCTTTGGCAGCCCCAGGCGGTCTACGAATGGTTCGACGTCCTGGCCGTGGAAGGAGAAACCGCCTACCTGGCCGTCCCCGACCGACCCGATGGCCGGGCCGCCCTCCACATCGGCCCCAAAGCCGACCTGCTGGCCCCGGCCCGGCGGGCGATGGTGGGCGTCGCCACCATCGGCCCCGCCCTGGAACGGCGGGTGGAGGAGATGCAAGCCGCCGGAGAGCACCTGAAGGCTTATATGCTGGACAGCGCGGGGGTGGTCGCCCTGGGCGCCGTCGGCGAGGCCCTGCGCCGCCTGGTCGAACGGACGGCCCATCACCGGGGGTGGGGCGTGGGCGCGGCCCTCAGCCCCGGCTCCCTGGTCGGCTGGCCGGTGCAGGGCCAGCAAGAGCTCTGCGCCCTTGTGCCCCTGGAAACCATCGGCGTCCATCTGACCGAATTTTACGTCCTGGTCCCCCACAAGTCGGTCTCGGTCCTCATGGGCATCGGGCCGGACTATCCTACGCAACAGGTGGGATCGGTGTGCAAATACTGCGCCTTGCAAAAGAGTTGCTGGCGACGACGGGAGGATCCATCATGAGCATCGTTCTCGGCATTGACACCGGCGGAACCTACACCGACGCGGCCCTGGTGGACCAGAGCAACGGCCAGGTACTCTGCGCGGCCAAAGCCCTGACCACCCGCCGCGACCTATCTATCGGCATCGGCGGCGCGGTGGACGCCGTCTTTCGGCAGCCGGGCGCGCCCCCGCCCGATGCGGTGCGCCTGGCGGCCCTCTCCACCACCCTGGCCACCAACGCCATCGTCGAAGGCCAGGGCAGCCCCATCTGCCTGGTCCTCATCGGCTACGACCCGGACCTGATCCGCCAATACAACTTTGAACGGGAGCTTGTGACCGACGACGTAGTGTACATTTCCGGCGGTCACGACCTGCACGGCAACGAAGCCGCCCCCCTGGATGAGGAAGCGTTGCGGCGGGCGGTGGCGGAGCGGCAGGGCCGGGTGGAGGCTTTTGGCGTTTCGGCCTATTTTGGGGTGCGCAACCCGGCCCATGAGCTGCGGGCCAAAGAGATCATCACCGAACTGAGCGGCCTGCCCGTCACCACCGGCCACGAGTTGACGACGCGCCTCAACTCGGTGCGAAGGGCGACGACGGTGGCCCTCAACGCCCGGTTGGTCCCCCTGCTGCGGGAGCTGATTGAAACGCTGCGCCGCACCCTGCGGGAGCGGTCCATCACCGCGCCGCTGATGGTCGTCAAGGGGGATGGCTCCCTGGTGCGGGCCGAATGGGCCATGCAGCGGCCCATCGAAACGATCCTTTCCGGTCCGGCGGCCAGCGCGGTGGGGGCCTGGCATCTGGCCGCCCAGGCGGGCGACGACCTGCACGACGGCAACCTGTGGGTTGTGGATGTGGGCGGCACGACGACCGACATCGCCGCCTTGCGCGAAGGACGGCCCCGCATCAACCCGGCGGGCGCGCAGGTGGGCCGCTGGCGGACGATGGTCGAAGCGGTGGATGTCTACACCGTGGGGTTGGGCGGCGATAGCCACGTCCGCCTGGACGGCGACCGGCGGCTGCGCATCGGCCCCCAACGGGTCGTGCCCCTCAGCCTGCTGGCCCGCGACTACCCGGAGGTGTTGGATGAGCTGCGCAGCCAGCTCACCCTCCCGCCCCGCCCCGAAATCGCCGGGCAGTTCCTGATCGCCCGCCGCCGCCCGGAGCGGCTGCTGGACGAAGCGGAGCAGGCCGTCCTGGACCGGGTGGCCGAAGGGCCGGTCTCCGTGGCGACGCTGGCCCGCGAATCGCGCCTGAGTGCTCTGATCGGGCGTCGGGTGGACGACCTGGTGGCCGAGCGGTGGGTGCTGCGGGCCGGGTTCACCCCCACCGACGCCCTCCACGCCCTGGGCCGCCTGGACCTGTGGAACCGAGAGGCGGCGGAGCTGGGGGCCAAGATACTGGCCGCCCAGGCCCGGCAGCCTGTGGCGGAGCTGTGCCGCGCCGTGGTGGAAGGCGTCTCCCGGCGGGCAGCCACCGCCCTGGTGGACAAGGCGTTGAGCGACGAAAGCCATCTGCCCGATTGGGAACGCGAACCGACGGCGACCCTCTTGCGGGACCGCGCCCTGGGTGGCAAAGAGGAAGGGGAGATAACGTGCAGCCTGACCCTACGCCATCCGGTGGTCGCCATCGGCGCGCCGGTGGAAGCCTACATGCCCCTGGCTGCCGAACGGCTCCACACCCGGCTGATCATCCCGCCCCACGCCGAGGTGGCCAATGCCGTGGGCGCCGTCGTCGGCGGCGTGGTCCAACGCCGGCGGGTGCTCATCACCCCCTTGGAGGAGGAAGGCTGGTTGCGGGTGCACCTGCCCCAGGGGGTGCGCGATTTCCGCGATGTGGAAGAAGCGGTAGCCTATGCCCAGGCCCAGATGCGCCCCTGGATGGAGGAACTGGCCCGCCGGGCCGGAGCCGACCAGGTTGAGGTCCAAATGACCCGCCAGGACAAGGAAGTACTGGTCCGCGCCGGCTGGGGCGACCGGCTCTACCTGGGCAGCGAGCTGACTTTCACCGCCGTCGGGCGGCCCAGCCCGGCCAAATGAGGCAAAGCACAAGGCTCTTTTGCGCAAACGGCCCATCTCTGGTAAACTAGGGCGGCAGATCGGAAGGGCTGAACAATTGTGACGACCCAGGCACTGTATCTCAAGTACCGTCCTCAAACCTTTGACGAAGTGGTGGGCCAAGAGCCGATCACCCGCACCCTGCGCAATGCCCTGCGCCAGGGCAGACTCCGCCACGCCTATCTCTTTACCGGCCCCCGTGGGACGGGCAAGACGACGACGGCACGGCTCTTGGCCAAGGCGGTCAACTGCCTGGCCCCGGAAGAGGAACGACCCTGCAACAAATGCTCCCTGTGCATCGCCATCAACGAAGGGCGGCTGCTGGACCTCATTGAGATTGACGCTGCCAGCAACCGGGGCATCGACGAAATCCGCGACATCCGAGAAAAGGTCGGCTTCCGGCCCAACGAGGGCCGCTACAAGGTATACGTCTTGGACGAGGCCCACATGCTCACCGAACCGGCCTTCAATGCCCTGCTCAAGACCCTGGAAGAGCCGCCCCCCCATGTGATCTTTTGCCTGGTCACGACCGATCCCCACAAAATCCCGGCAACCATCACCTCCCGCTGCCAACGCTTTGATTTCAGACGCGTCTCGGTAGAAGCCATCGTCTCCCGCCTTTCCTACATCGCCGAACAAGAGGGCGTGACCGTGGAACCGGCAGCCCTGGAACTGATCGCCCGCCAAAGCACCGGGGCCATGCGCGATGCCATCAGCCTCTTGGACCAGATGACCGGCTACGGCGACGAGATCACGCTGGAGCAGGTGCAGATGGTGCTGGGGACCGTCTCCGGGGAGGCGGCCAACGAACTGATGGCCCACCTGGCCGAAGGGAACATCGCCGCCGGGCTGGACCTGATCAACCGCACCGTGGGCGATGGAGCCGATCCCCGCCAGTTTGCCCGCGAGATCGTCGAATCCCTGCGCGGGCTGCTCCTGATCCAGCAAGGGGCCGGGGCACGTTTGCTTCACGCCACCGCCGAGCAGGCCGCGGTGCTGGAAGATCTGGCCTCCAAGATGCCCACAGGGCGGTTGCTACGGGCCATCCGTCTCTTCAACGAGGCGGCGACCGATCTGCGACGTGGTCTGCAGACCATCCCCCAGTTGTCCCTGGAACTGGCCCTGGTGCAGAGCATCATAGAGAGCAGCCGACCGGAGCCGCAGGCCGCCGAACCCTCCCCCGCCCGGAGCCAACCCCGCCCCACCCCACCGCCCCCCGCGGAAGCCCGTCCCGCGGCCACCACGCCGACTCCGGTCAAACCCTCGCCACCTCCGCCCCCTTCGAACGGCTCACCGACCTTGGAGCGGGTGCAAGCCCAATGGGCCTCTTACATAGACGCCCTCAACGCCCGCAACAAGGTCACGGCAGCGGTGTTCCGCTCCGGCTGCCGACCGGTAGAAGTGGTAGACGACCAGGTGATCGTCACCGTCCCCAGCGCGATTCTGCGGGACAAAGTCGATCAGCCCCGGCGCAAGGCGGAGGCCCAAGAAGTACTGGCCCAAGTGCTGGGCACAGCTTGCCGCCTGAAACTGGTCTTGGCCGATGATTATGTGCCTCGCACCCCACCTGCCCCGGCGGCTTCTGACGACATCCCGGAGGAATTGAGTCGCTGGGCTGCCGAACACGGCGCCCAGATCAAAACCGTTTGACACGCAACGATGGAGGGAACCCCATGGCAAAAGGCAAAGGGCAACGAATCCGCGCCGGTCGTCCCGGCGGACGCCCGGATATTCGGCGGCAGATTCAGATGCTGCAAGAGCAAATGTTGGCAACCCAAGAAGCTCTGGGTGAGCAGACGGTCACGGCGACCGCCGGCGGCGGCGTGATTGAAGTAGTGATGGACGGCCACCAACGGCTTCGCTCCGTAACCATTGACCCGGAGGCGGTGGACCCCGAAGATGTGGAGATGCTCCAAGACCTGATCATCGCCGCCGTCAACGACGCCATTGAAAAATCACAGAGCCTGGCCGCCCAACAGATGAGCGCCCTCACCGGCGGCTTGGACCTGGGCAGCCTGGGCGGACTGCTGGGCTGATATGGCTGCCGTCACACCTGAACCGGTCACGCGCCTGATCGAGGCTTTTGCCCAACTGCCCGGCATCGGTCCCAAGACCGCCTCGCGGTTGACCTTTTACCTGCTGCGCCGCCCGGCAGAGCAGGCGGAAACCCTGGCCCATGCCCTCCTTGACCTGAAGCAGAAAACCGTCTTTTGCGACATCTGCTACAACATCACGGAAACCAGCCCCTGCGCCGTCTGCCGCGACGAGCGACGCGACCGTTCCATCATCTGCGTTGTGGAAGAGCCTCTGGACGTGATCGCCATTGACCGCACCGGCGAGTACCACGGCCTGTACCACGTCCTGCACGGAGCCATCTCACCGGTGGAGGGAATCGGCCCTGACGAATTGCGCATAGGCGAGCTGCTGACCCGCCTGCAAAAAGCCAGGGAACAAGGTGAACCGGTCCGGGAGGTCTTGTTGGCCACCAACCCCAACCTGGAGGGAGAGGCCACGGCCATGTACCTGGCCCGGTTGATTCGGCCCCTGGGCATCCGCGTTACGCGGCTGGCGCGGGGGCTGCCCGTGGGTGGCGACCTGGAATACGCCGACGCCGTGACGCTGGGGCGCGCGCTGCAAGGCCGACGGGAAATGTGAGATTCAGGTCGCTCCTTTCGGGCCTGCGACCGTCTACGCGGACGCTGCCCATCCCATAGCGCAAACCGGAAAACCTCCCCCCGGTTGAACCTGCGGGAGGGCAAAAGCGGAGGTATCTTCGGAGTAGAGATATGCCGACCGGTTATGTGTACGATCCGATCTATCTCAAACATGACCTGCGGGGCCACCCCGAAAACCGGCAACGGTTGGAAACGATCCTGCGGGTGTTGAAGGAGCACAAGATGCTGGACCGGCTGACGCCCATTGCTCCACAGCCGGTCTCCCCGGAGCGGTTGGAACGCTGCCACAGCCGACCGTACATTGAGCAGGTACGGCGTGTGGCCCAACAGGGTGGCGGACACCTAGACATGGACACCTACGTTCGCCCCGCCAGCTACGACGCCGCCCTCATGGCCGCCGGAGGACTGGTAGAGGCGACACGGGCCGTCCTGGAAGGCGAGGTGGACAACGCCTTCGCCCTGGTCCGTCCGCCGGGCCACCACGCCCTCCGCGAACGGGGGATGGGCTTTTGCCTGTTCAACAACGTGGCCGTCGCCGCCCGCTACGCCCTAAGCGAAAAGGGCCTGGACCGGGTGCTCATTGTGGATTTTGACGTGCACCACGGCAACGGGACCCAAGACGAATTCGAGGCCGATCCGGCGGTGATGTACATCTCCACCCACCAGTACCCCCACTACCCCGGCACGGGCCACTGGCGCGAAACCGGCATCGGCCCCGGTGCGGGAACCGTTGTCAACGTGCCCCTGGGCGGCGGCGTAGGCGACGAGGGGTTTGCCCGCATCTTCGCCGAGGTGATCGGCCCGGCGGCCCGCCGCTTCCAACCGGACCTCATCCTGGTTTCCGCAGGGTACGACGCCCACTGGGACGACCCTCTGGCCTACATGCAGCTTTCGGTGGGCGGCTATGCGGCCATCGCCCGCGCCCTCCAGGATCTGGCCGCAGAGCTGTGCGGCGGTCGCCTGGTCTTTACCCTGGAAGGCGGCTACCACCTGACGGCCCTGGCCTACTCCATCCTCAGCACCTTCGCCGTCCTGCTGGGGGATGAGATGCTCCCACCCGACCCCCTTGGCCCTTCGCCGCGCAGCGAACGGCCCGTGGACGACGTGATCGCCCAGGTGCGCCGCATCCACAACCTGTAGCGGATCTTGCCAGGTTTGCGCAAGTTGGAAACTTGCGCCACACAGCCGGGCGCAAGGGGAGAGCTCGGGCTGTGGCTTGCGCCGAGCATCGTAGCGCAAGCCTCCGGCTTGCGACTTGCGCAAGTTGGAAACTTGCGCCACATCGGTATTTTTCCATCATGACCGAGTTCGTTCATCTACACACCCATAGCGATTTTTCTTTGTTAGATGGCTTGAGCAAGGTCAAAGCCCTGACCCAAGCAGCCGCCGAAATGGGGATGCCTGCTTTGGCCCTGACCGACCACGGCGTCATGTTCGGCGCCTTGCACTTTTACCACGCCGCCAAAAAGGCGGGGATCAAACCCATCATCGGCTGCGAAATCTACATCTCGCCCCGGCGCATGACCCAGCGGGAACACAAGCTGGATGCCAAACCCACCCACCTGGTCCTTTTGGCCAAAGATCAAACCGGCTACCACAACCTAATGCAGATCGCCACCGCCGCCCAACTGGAAGGCTTTTACTACAAACCCCGCGTGGACAAGGAATACCTGGCCGCCCATGCCGAAGGACTGATCGCCCTGAGCGCGTGCGGTTCGGGCGAGATCCCACGCCTCCTGCAGAACAACCGTCCGGAGCAGGCCCGCCGCGTTGCCCAATGGTTCCGCGACGTGTTCGGCCCCGACAACTTTTACCTGGAGCTCCAAGAACACGACATCCCCGAAATGGAGCCGGTCAACAAAGCACTGGTGGAAATGAGCCGCGAAACCGGCATCCCCCTGGTAGCGACCAACGACGCCCACTACATCCACCGCAGCCAAGCCCACGCCCACGAAGTCCTCCTCTGCATCCAAACCGGCAAGACGATGACCGACCCCGACCGGATGCGGATGAACAACGATAGTTACTACCTGCGCAGCGGGGAGGAAATGGCCGCCCTGTTCGCCGAGATCCCCGAAGCCGTGACCAACACCCTGCGTATTGCCGAGCGGTGCAACCTAGACCTGGACCGGACCGGCTTCCATCTGCCCCAAATTGAGGTTCCCCCCGGCCACACGCCTCAAACCTACCTGCGCCACCTAACCGAACAGGGCCTACGCCGCCTCTACGGCGATGCCTTTGAAAGCGAGCGGGTCCAAAACCGAATGAACTACGAGCTGGACATCATCCACCAGATGGGATTTGACGTTTACTTTCTCATCGTCTGGGATCTATGCGAATTCGCCAAAAAGCAGGACATCTGGTGGAACGTGCGCGGCTCGGCAGCAGGTAGCATCGTGGCTTACGGCCTGGGTATCACCAACCTGGACCCCCTGGCCCACGATCTGATCTTTGAGCGGTTCCTCAACCCCGGTCGCGTGACCATGCCCGACATTGACCTGGACTATCCCGATGACCGCCGTGAGGAGATGATCCGCTACACGGTGCGCAAATAC
This sequence comes from uncultured Anaerolineaceae bacterium, assembly GCA_964593865.1. Classification (GTDB taxonomy): domain Bacteria; phylum Chloroflexota; class Anaerolineae; order JAAYZQ01; family JAAYZQ01; genus CAZQKE01. The sequence continues at coordinate 9,017 of CAZQKE010000126.1, forward strand.
GGGGCCGATAAGGTAGCCCAGATCATCACCTTCGGTACGCTGGGGGCCAAAGCCGCCATCCGCGACGTGGGCCGCGCCCTGGACATCCCCTTGGGGGAGGTGGATAAGGTAGCCCGCCTGGTCCCCGGAGGCCCCGGCGTCAAACTGGAACAGGCATTGGCCCAGGTCGCCGAGCTGCGCCAGATGTACGAGGGCATTGACTACATCCGCAATCTGATCGACACCGCCCGCGAGGTAGAGGGCGTCATGCGGCACGCCAGCACCCACGCCGCCGGCGTCGTCATCACCGACAAACCCCTGGTTGAATACGCACCCTTGCACCGCCCCACCAAAGGCTCCGACGAAGGGTTGCCGGTCGTCCAATACACCATGGATGTCGTCGAGGACGCCGGGCTGCTCAAGCTGGACTTTTTGGGACTGAGCACCCTCACCATCTTGCGCAAAGCCGTAGACCTGATCCGAGAACGCCACGGCGTCGTCTTCACCCAACACAACATCCCCCTGGACGACCCGGAGACCTACCGGCTGCTTTCCAGCGGCCAAGTGACGGGCATCTTCCAGGTGGAATCGGCGGGGATGCGCCGCGTGCTGACCTCCATGCGGCCCACCAAATTTGAACACATTGTCGCCGTCCTGGCCCTCTACCGGCCCGGCCCCATGGAGTTTATTGACGACTATATCGCCGGGCTGCACGGCAAAAAGGAGCCGGAATACATCCACCCTGCCCTGGAACCGATCCTGGGTGAAACCTACGGAATCTGCGTCTTCCAAGAGCAGATCATCCGCATCCTGACCGACATTGCCGGCTACACCCCCGGCGAAGCCGACCTGGTGCGCAAGGCGGTGGGCAAGAAAAAGCGGGAGGAATTGATCCGCCATCGGGCCACCTTTGTCCGGGGAGCGCACGAACACAGCGGCATCAAGGAAGAAGCCGCCCACAAAATCTTTGACGCCTTTGAATACTTTGCGCGGTATGGATTCAACAAGGCCCACGCCTCCGATTATGCCATCATCACCGTCCAGACCGCCTACCTCAAGGCCCACTACCCCGTCGAGTACATGACCGCCCTGCTGACGGTGGAACAGCACAACACGGAGAAGGTGGGCCTGCTCATCGCCGAAGCGCGGCGGCTGGGTATCGCCGTCCTGCCGCCCAATGTCAACTACAGCGGCCCGGATTTCACCATTGAAGAGGGCGAGGACGGCCCGGCCATCCGCTACGGCCTGGGGGCCATCAAGAACGTGGGGGAAGGGCCGGTGGAGGTCATCCTGCAGGCCAGGGAGCAGGGCGGCCCCTTCCGCGACCTGGACGATTTCTGCCAGCGGGTGGACCTGCGCCAGGTGAACCGCCGTGCCCTGGAATCCCTCATCAAGGCCGGGGCTTTGAGCGACTTTGGCCGCCGGGCACAGTTGCTGGCCGTCATGGACCGGATGATGAGCATCAGCCAGCAGGCCCACGGCGCAGCCCGTCAGTTCAGCATGTTTGACATGCCTGCCTTCGCATCGGCAGCCGGATTGGCCGCCGACCTGCCCGCCGTGGACGACGTATCCCGCAAGGAGGTGCTGGCCTGGGAAAAGGAGCTGATCGGTGCTTACGTCTCCGACCACCCCCTTTCGCGGGTGTGGGCCGATCTGGAAAACAGCATCACCGTCCTCACCGGCCAGATTGACGATAGCATGGGCGGCCAGAACGTCACCATCGCCGGGATGGTCAACTCGGTGCGCCCCATCGTTACCAAAAAGGGCGATCCCATGGCCTTTGCCCAGATTGAGGACCTGCAGGGCACGATTGACGTGGTCATCTTCCCCCGCGTGTGGGAGCAAACCCGTGAGCTGTGGAAGCCGGATCGCGTTTTGATCGTGCGGGGCAAGGTCAGCACCCGCGACGGGGAGCCGAGCATCGTCGTCGAGTCGGCAACCAACGAGATCACCACCGTGCGTCCCACCCACACCGAGGAACCTTTACCGCCCCCCCCTCCTCCCGCCCGACCGCCAAAGGTGCACCTACACATCACCATCCCCCCCGCCGAAGAGATGGCCTCACTCATCCGCCGTCTGGGGGAGGTCTATGACCTGCTGCACTCCTACCGAGGCCGGGATCGGTTCAGCCTGTACGTTGCCAACGGCGCAAAAGGCCGATACCGCCTTGACTTTCCCGATGATACCACCGGCCATTGCCTAGAACTGGAGCAGAAACTACGGACAATGCTGGGCGCGGGGATGGTGCGCGTTGAGCAGGCGGAAGAATGATGCAGGAGATGGTCAAATGGATTCTGTTGCACGTGTGAGGAACGCCCTTGCCGCCGCCGGGTTGGACCCCAACCTGGTCCGTGAGCTGCCCGCCGACACCAGCACCGCCCAGGCCGCAGCAGAGGCCGTGGGTGCGCCCCTGGGCAGCATCGTCAAATCCCTCATCTTCCTGGCCGACGGCGCACCCCTGCTGGTCCTGGTCGCCGGGGACCGGAGGGCCGATGTCAAACGGCTGCGGGCCGAGCTGGGGCTGAGCAAAAAGAAACTGCGCATCGCCCGTCCCGCCGAGGTACTGGAACAAACCGGCTTTGCCGTCGGCGGCGTGCCGCCGGTGGGCCACCGCGTCCCCCTGCCGACCCTCATTGACCGCAGCCTAAGCCGCTTCGAGACGGTCTGGGCCGCCGCCGGTGCGGCCAACGCCCTCTTCCCCATCGCCTACAACCGCCTGGTCCAGATCACCAACGGGCGGGTGATGGACCTGGCGCGCACCGCAGGGTAACCGGCACCGCCGGAAACCCTAAATTGTTATCACTTTTGACAACATGCCATGCCACATGAGCCATAATCGGCATTTGCCATCCAGGAAGGATCATGGTATAATCGGCGGCACAACGCAAAAAGGAGGTGACACGATGTCGGAAGAAACCCCCGCTGGAGCACAAAAAGTCACCAGGCGCGAATTCCTGTGGTATGCCTGGGCGTCGTCCCTTGCCCTCTTTATGGCCGGGTCCGGGGGGGCGACTTTGGCCTTTGCCTACCCCCGCTTCAAAGAAGGAGAATTCGGCGGCAAATTCTACATGGGCCGCGTGGAGGACTTTGAAGACGGCTCCGTGACGCCCAACCGAGACGGCAAATTCTTCCTGGTGCGTATTGGGGATGAGTTCAAAGCCCTGTACCAGGTCTGCACCCACCTGGGTTGCCTGGTGCGCCAGACCGACGAAGGGTACGCCTGCCCTTGTCACGGCTCCAAATTTGCCAAAGATGGCCGCCTGGTCGCATCCCCGGCTCCGCGCGATCTGGACGAATTTGCCGTTGAGATCATAGACGGCGAAGTCTGGGTGGACACCGGGGCCAAGACAAAAGGCCAGAACCGCAACGTCTAGCCGGTCGTGTACCCCAAATCCGGCAGGCCGCTGCAAGCCCTACCGGATTTGAGCCAACAGCGAGGGAGAAGAGAATATGGCAGAAAACAAAGAGACCAAGTCACGAAGGGACAAGGCCCGTGAGTGGCTCAACGGTTACCTGACTTCGGTATTTGCCGGTCTCAGCCCCCAAGACCTGCGGGATATGTTCCGAGGTAAGCCTCCGGGTCGGCCCAACCCCCGCTACAAGCCCCACACCACCAGCTTCTGGCTTCACATGAAGCCCCGCTGGTATCCCAAAAGCGTCACCCGTTTTTCCTACACCTTTGCTTTAGGCTGGGCCAGTGCCTTTCTGGCCGTCGTACTGGGCATCAGCGGCATCTTGTTGATGCTCCCTTACACCCCTTCGGTGGACAAGGCATATTTCGACATCCTAAACATCATGAGCAACGTGCCCTTTGGCAAGTTGATGCGCGACCTGCACCGCTTGGGAGCGGAGCTGATGGTTGCCATCGTCATGGTCCACATGCTGCGGGTTTACTTTACCGGCTCCTACAAGCAACCCCGTAGCTTCAACTGGACCGTTGGTGTGATCTTGTTGCTGATCACATGGCTTTTCAGCTACAGCGGTTATCTCCTGCCTTGGGACCAACTGGCCTACTGGGCCGTCACCATCGGGACCAGCATGGCCGATTCGGTCCCCGTGATCGGCAAAAACATTCAATTGTTGCTTCTGGGCGCGCCGGCGGTGGGGCAACCGGCACTCTTGCGCTTTTACGCCCTACACGTCATCATCCTCCCCCTGGCCCTGATCATCTTTTTCGGGATCCACTACTACAAGGTCGTGCGGCAAAAGATCTCGCCACCACCCTCGGTGGCCGCCGGTCTACGGGAAGACAAAGAACGGGTCCCTTTCCTACCCGACGTTTTGGTCCGCGAAGCATTGTGGGTCATCCTGGGGTTGCTGTTCATGCTGATCTCGGTTGTCACCTTCTTTGAAGCCCCCCTGGAGATGCACGCCGACCCGAACCTTACCCCCCTGCATTCCACCGCCCCCTGGTACTTCCTCTGGATTCAGGGCCTTATCAAGCTCCCGGACATCTTTGGCGGCCTGGTGGAGGGCAAATTCATCTACGGCGTCGTCCTGCCCGGCTTGGTCTTTGCCCTGCTTTTCGCCCTACCTTACATTGACCGCAACCCCAGCCGTTTGCCCCAAGACCGCAAATTGGCCATCGCCATCGGCATCGTAGCCATCATCCTCTTCGGCGTACTGACCTGGATGGGCACTCCGGCCTATAAGGCCCAGGCATCTCCCCAGGAGGAGATCGCCCTGGAATTCGTCCCCACCGACCGGGAAGGGGCGATTCATGAGCTAAGCTGGGACGAACTGGCCGAGGGCACATACGACACCGAAACCTTTGTGAGCGGGGCCATGATGTACCCCAAAGGGTTGGAAACGTTCATGGTTGAGCTGCGCGAGGCGATAGAAAAAGAACTGCCCGGCGGAGTCGGGACCCTGACCATCACCGTATGGCAAAAGGACCTCAAGCGCATAGACCTGGACCTGCGGTGGACGGAAGGAGGGGAGGAACACACCTTCCAGCAACACACCTATATCCACCGCAATATGATTTCGGACTGAGCAGCCAAAGGGAGGGTGGAACCATGAACGTTGCAAGGAACCTGATCGTGACCACAATCGCCGCCATCTTGTTGATGGCGTTGCTGATCGCCATCTTTTTGGGGGAAAGTGCCCGTATGCACGAAGCAGCCCTGGCACAAAAAGGGGAAAGCATCGCCCGTGGGGCCATGCTGTACGACTCGTACTGTGCCGGTTGCCACGGCAAACGAGGGGAAGGGCTGGCCGGCATCTACCCTCCGCTGAACGTGGAGAACCTGTGGGAAGGCCGAGAGGATATTGCTTTCTACGGCTCGCTGCATGACTTTATCGCCCTGAACATCTCGGCAGGCCACCCGAACCAGAACATGCCGTCCTGGGCCGACGACTATGGCGGCCCTTTGCGCGATGACCAGGTGGAAGACCTGGTCCAATTCGTGATGAACTGGCAAGGACCGCAGCCACCGGGTGTGCGCGGCGAAGTCGTTGCCACCCCCACACCGGCTCCGGAGGCAACGGCCGAAGCTCCCACCGGGCCGGTGGAGCCGGGTGACCCGGAGCGGGGTGGGGAGTTATTCGCCAACACCTGCGCTTCATGCCACAACACCGACGCAAAAGGCGGCGCTCTGGGGCCATCCCTGGTCCGCCCCGACATTGCTGCCCAGGATGACGACTTTTTCCGGGAGACCATCATCAACGGACGGCCCGGTACGGCTATGCCCCCCTGGGGTGGGACTCTGAGCGCGCAAGACATTGAAGACATCATCGCCTGGTTGCGGGAGCGGCAGGCCGAAGAATAACCCTTGCCTTCCGACGCCCTTGCAGGGACGCCGGGAACGCACAAAGCACCGGCTCTCGGCCTCCCTGCAAGGCATTACAAAATTTCGCACCGCAGAACGGTTGATCGTAGCCCTCGGCGTTCCTGCGGTAGAACCGGCAGGGGATACAAAGGCCCTTGCTTCGGGCGGCCTTGCGGCTTCTTTTGACGAAAGAAGGTGAAAAGCCGTTTGCGAGGCGGTCATCCGTGCAGCCGCGCCCCGCTCGTGGACGGCTCGCCGGTTTGGAGTGAGGAGGTCGGCAATGTCTGTCATCGCCAACCTGTTTCGCGCCGTCACCTACCGGGGCCGGGAAGGGCAAATCGCATGGATGCTCCACCGGTTAAGCGGCGTCGCCATCTTTGCCTTCCTGGCCTTACACATCGTTGACATCTTTCTCATGGCCTTTGGGCCGGAAGTGTTCAACACCCTGCTCTTCTTTTACCACCAAACCTTCTTCAAACTTTCCATCGTCTTTGGGCTGTATCCGGGTGTCCTTTACCACGGCCTGAACGGCATCCGCATCGCCACAATGGACTTTTGGCCCGACCTGGGCAAGAAACAGGCCATGCTCTGGCGGGTGCAGATGGTCATCTTTGCCGTCCTCTACATCCCCTCGGCCATCGTCATGATCCAGACCATGTTCCTATCATAAAAAAAGGAGGTGTGACGGTGCAAACCCCAAGCCGCCCCCGCCCCACCGGCGACTTTGAGATGTATAGCTGGTGGTTTATGCGCATCTCGGCCCTGATGATGGTAGCCCTGGTCGGCTTCCACCTCTTTTACATGCACATCATCCTGGGCGTAGATGCCATTGACTTTGACGTGATCGCCGCCCGTTGGCAATCCCCCTTCTGGCGGCTCTATGACCTATTCATGCTCGTCTTTGCCTGGCTCCACGGGGCCAACGGCGTGCGTATCGTCCTGGACGACTACATTCACTCCCAGGCGTGGCGCACACTGCTCAAATCGCTCCTCTACCTCCTGACCTTCATCCTCATCGTCCTGGGAACATACGTGATTTTCACATTCAAATTGTAAAGGAGCATCATGTACCATTCGTTCGACGCAGTGATCGTCGGGGCAGGCGGCGCGGGCCTGCGGGCCGCCCTGGAGTTGGGGCCGGTGGGTAGCGTCGCCGTCCTCAGCAAACTGTACCCCACCCGTTCCCACACCGGCGCAGCCCAAGGGGGCATCGGCGCGGCCCTGGGCAACGTGGAGGAGGACCTGTGGGAATGGCACGCCTTTGACACGGTCAAGGGCGGCGACTACCTGGTGGACCAGGATGCCGCCGAGATCATGGCGCAGGAAGCCATCGAAACGGTTTACGAACTGGAACACTGGGGCTTGCCCTTTGACCGCACCCCCGACGGGCGTATCGCCCAACGCCCCTTTGGCGGTCACACCCACCACTTTGGGCAAGGACCGGTGCGCCGCTCCTGCTACGCCGCCGACCGCACCGGCCACATGATCTTGCAGACCCTTTATCAGCAATGCGTGCGTCACAACGTCCGCTTCTTTGACGAGTACCACGTCCTGGACCTCCTGATCCACGATGGGGCGGCCTGCGGCGTGATCGCCTATCAGATCGCGACCGGCGAAATCCACACCTTCCGGGCCAAAGCCGTCCTCTTTGCCACCGGCGGCATGGGCCGCATGTTCAAGATCACCTCCAACGCCCACGCTCTGACCGGCGACGGCCCGGCCATCGCCCTGCGGCGCGGCGTACCCCTGGAGGACATGGAATTCTTTCAGTTCCACCCCACCGGCATCTACAAAATGGGCATCCTCATCACCGAAGCGGTGCGCGGCGAAGGCGGCGTCCTCCTCAACGGCGAAGGCGAACGTTTCATGGAACGTTACTCGCCCACCCTCCTGGACCTGGCCCCCCGCGACATCATCTCACGGGCCATTTACCTAGAGGTGCAAGCCGGGCGGGGCATTGACGGCAAAGATTACGTCCACCTGGATGCCAGCCACCTGGGACGCAAAGCCGTGGAAGCCAAACTGCCCGACATCGCCGATTTCTGCCGTACTTACTTGGGCATTGACCCCGCCGTAGAACCGATGCCGGTCCAACCCACGGCCCACTATGCCATGGGCGGCATCCCCACCGATACCGATGGGCGGGTGGTTGTGGACGACAAGAACACCCCCTTGCCCGGCTTTTACGCCGCCGGGGAATGCGCTTGTGTCTCGGTCCACGGGGCCAACCGCTTGGGGACCAATTCGCTGGTGGACCTGGTGGTGTTCGGGCGCCGGGCGGGGCGCGACATGGCCCGCTACATCCGCGAGCACGATTTTGTCCCCTTGCCCGCCGACCCCACCTGCGAAGCGTGCGACGAAATAGACCGCTTGCTCTACGGCGACGGCGACGAATCGGTCGCCGACATCCGCCGTGAGCTGCAAGAAGTGATGATGGACAAGGTAGGCGTCTTTCGCATTGAAGCGCAAATGCAGGCCGCCGTGGACAAAATCTGCGAACTGCAAGAACGCTACCGGCGGGTGAGCATCCAGGACCGCGGCAAGCGGTTCAATACCGACCTCTTGGAAGCCATAGAGTTGGGCTACCTGCTGGACCTGGCCCAGGTCACCGCCGAGAGCGCATTGGCCCGCCGGGAAAGCCGAGGCGCCCACTCGCGGGAGGATTTCCCGGAGCGGGATGACGAGAACTGGCTCAAGCACACCCTCGCCTACCGCACCGAAAAGGGCATTGAGCTAAAATACAAGCCGGTGACGATCACCCGCTTTGAGCCAAAACCACGCACCTATTGAGCAACACGGAGCAACACCATGCAAGTCACGCTCAGAATTCGGCGTTTCAACCCGGAGACGGATGCCAAAGCCTATTGGCAGGAATATCAGGTTGAAGTGGAACCGACCGACCGCCTGCTGGATGCCCTGAACCAGATCAAATGGTACCAGGACGGAACCCTCACCTTTCGCCGCTCTTGCGCCCACGGTATCTGCGGCTCCGACGCCATGACCATCAACCATGTCAACCGCCTGGCCTGTAAGGCATTGATGCAGGACCTGGGCAAAAAGGTCACCGTGGAACCGCTACGCGGCTTTCCGGTCATCAAAGACCTGGTGGTAGATATGGAGCCGTTTTTTGAAAAATACCGCTCCGTCAAGCCCTACTTTATCACCTACGACCCCGATCCCCCCGTAGAGCGATACCAAAGCATGGAGGAACGGGCCAGGTTTGACGACACGACCAAATGTATCCTCTGTGGGGCCTGCACCGGCTCCTGTCCTTCCTTCTGGGGCAACCCCGATTACATCGGCCCGGCAGCCATCGTCCAGGCCCACCGTTTCATCTTTGACAGCCGCGATCAAGGGGCCAACGAGCGGCTGGCCATCCTCAACGACAGGAACGGCGTGTGGCGCTGTCGGACGATTTTCAACTGTGTGGGGGCCTGTCCCCGCGAAATTGACGTGACGCGGGCCATCGGCGAAGTCAAGAAACTGCTGCTCTTCAACCGAATGGTATAACCCGGCGTAGACCGCGCGGACCGCTAAAAGGCCGGACCGCGATAGATGTCCACCAGATCGCGGAGCATGGCAGAAGCGGTAGGCAGGGGGGTCTCCTCCACGATGCTGGCGGTGATGCTGCCGCCGATGTCGGTATGGTAGACGATGCCCATCTGTTTGGGGCGGAGCTGCGCCAAAGGATGATCCGCTGCCAAGGGGGTGGGCCGCACGCTTAGGGTATAAGCTTCCCCTTCCCGCTCGGCGACGGCCAACAGCTTGATCCGCTGCCCCTGGGCAGCGGCCTGCGCCAGCATCTCCGGCGTCACACCCAGGATCCCTTCTACGGCTACATCGTCCAGCGTCACCTGCCGGCCCAAGACACTGTGGGCCAGAATGACCAGTTTGTTGGCCGCATCCCAGCCCTCTACATCAAGGGATGGGTCGGCTTCGGCGTGACCGGCGGCCTGGGCCTCACGGAGAGCCTGGGCGTAGGTCAATCCGTCGTCGGCCATGCGGGTTAGGATATAGTTGGTAGTCAAATTGAGGATCCCCTCCAAGCGGTAGATCTCGGCGGCGGCCAGATCGCGGCGCCCCAGGTTGATGGCCGGTAAGCCCCCGGCAACGGTGGCATCGTAGCGCAAGGCGACACCCTGCTCGGCGGCCAGCTCCTCCAGGCGGGAAAAGGCCAACACCAACGGGGCCTTGTTGGCGGTCACAACGTGCATTCCCCGCGAAAGTGCCGTTTCAATGCAGGCCAACCCCGGTTGCCCGTCCTCCATGTTGGCCGGAGAAGCATCCAACAGCAGGTCCGCTTCGGCCCGGCGGACCATCTCCAGGGCATCAAGGTCGGAGCGGCCCCAACGCGGCAAGGTCGCCACGCTTCGCCCCTCGCTTTTGAGCCTCACGAGCCAAATCGGGTCCAAGCCGCCGGGATGGAGGGCCACTCCCCCCGAATCGGCCACGCCGACCAGGCGGAGATCCGCCCCCACCAACTCCCGGATCCGTTGTCTTTTGCGCTCAATCAATTCCAAAAAGCGGCGGCCTACGTTGCCGACACCCACCAACAACAAACGGATAGATGCCATGATGCTCATCCTTTCCCGAAAACCGCGGGCCGTCCACGGCCCGGTGATGCAAGAAAATCCCCCTTGAAGCCGCACCTTGCGGGCCGCCGGTCGACCGCCTACCTCCGGCTTGCGTTGCCCGCAGGTCCGAAAAGAGTGACTTGCCCCTTGGCAAAAAGGCCGGACGGAGGCAGCACGCCCGCCCCCATCCGGCCCCTGCCCAACGCCGCGCCTATTCCCGCAGCGTCACATCCCGTCCGTCTTTGATCACATACAGGGGGGCCTCATGGTTCCAGATCGCTTCCCAAACGCTTTCGGCGTTCAACACCACCAGGTCGGCCCGACCGCCCACCCGCAGGCCAAAGTCCCGGATGCCCAACGCTTCGGCGGCGTGGGTGGTGATCAGGTCGTAGAGGATCTCCAACTCCTCGCGGCCGGACATCCACATCAGGTGCGCGGCCAGGAAGGCGACCTCCAACATGTTGTTGCGCCCAAAGGGATAGTAGGCGTCGGCGATGTCATCCTGGCCCAGGGCGATGCGCACGCCGTGGGTGTACAGGTCCTTGACGCGGGCATAGAGCGGCCCCGTTTGGGGGTCGCTGACAACGCCGATCTTGGCCCGCTTGAGCAACGCCCGCACCTTGCGGTAGTACGGCTCCGGGTAGAGGGCCATAGCCCGCGCGTGTTGGGCCGTGACGCGCCCTTCCCAGCCGGTCTCGATGGTTTTGACGGCCAGCATCTCCAACGTGCGCAGCCCCGGATCCCCGGCGTCGTCTACCAGCATGGAGACATCTTTGTCAAACTCTTGGGCCAGGGCGAACATGCGGTCAATGTGTTCGCGGGCATCGGCGTCGGTGTATTCAATCCAGGGGATGCCGCCCACCACGTCCGCGCCCATCTCCAACGCCTGTCGGACATAGTCCTCCGCCCCCGGATCGCGGACGACGCCATCCTGGGGAAAGGCCACCACCTGGATCTCCACCCGGTCCTTGAACTCCTCGCGGGCTTGGAGCAGGGCCTTGATGCCCTCCAGCTTGGCTTTGGTGTCGGTGTCGGCAAAGGCGCGGATGTGGGTGTTGCCGAAGCGGTTCGCCAACCGCACCGCCCGCCGCACATTCTCAATGATCCAACCGGCGTCGTACCGTTCCTTCACCCGCGCCGCCAACTCAATGGCCGTCATCGCCCCGCCCATGGAGCCACTGCTGTAGGCGTCCAACGCCTCGTCGTCCAGCATGGACAGGGTATAGACCTTGCACAGGTGCAGGTGGCCGTTGACAAAGGATTCCGTGACCAGCTTGCCCTCGGCGTCGATCACTTGCGCCGCCTCAACCGGCAGATCCGCGCCGATCTGAACGATGCGCCCCCCTTCAACGGCAATGTCCAGCAACCGACCCGGCTCCGAACGGGTCCGGGCATTTTTGATCAGTAGGTCCATCATCCTCCCTCGAAAATAATGCGGGCCGTCCACGAAGCGGACGCGAATACACGAATACGCCCGGTCTCAGGCCCGAAAGGGGCGACTTGAGTCGCCACTACTACCCTTCGGCCATCCGTTCCTGGGCCAGCAAGGCTCCTTCCCAGATGGCCTCATAGGCCGTGCAACGGCAAAGGTGCTTGTTGAGGGCGTTGCGCAGCTCCTCCTCCGTCGCCTCCGGTTTTTGCTCCAGCAGGGCGTATAGCTCCATGATGATGCCCGGCGTGCAAAAGCCGCACTGCACCGCTCCGCTTTCGACCAGGGCTTGCTGGATGGGATGCAGCTCCATGCCCTGGGCCAGCCCCTCCACCGTCAACACCTCGGCCCCGTCCACCTTGTCCAGGGGGAAGGTGCAGCTCTTGACCGCCTTGCCGTTGACCACGACGACGCACGCCCCGCAGGTGGCGTTGTCGCAGCCCCGTTTGGTTCCCGTCAGGTGCAGTACATCCCGGATCACGTCCAGCAGGAAAAGGTCCGGTTCCACGGTGACGGTGCGTTCCACGCCGTTGATGCGAAAAGTGACCTGTTCCGTCATGATGCCACCTCCTCCCGCGCGGCCAGGGCTTTTTTGATCTTGGCCGGGGTGACGGGGATTTCGTAAAACTCAACGCCGATGGCGTCATAGATGGCATTCAGGATGGCCGGAGCGACGCCGATGACCGGGTGTTCGCCCAGGCCCCGCGCCCCAAAGGGGCCGATCTCGCCCGGCGTTTCGACAAATTCCACCGTCTGGGGCGGGGCTTCCTTGAGGGTGGGAATGTGGTAGCGGAAATAGTGGGGGTTGAGCAGCCGCCCCTCCTCGTCAAACTCCAGCTCCTCGTACAGCGTGGCGCCGATGGCCATGAGCACGCCGCCCAGTACCTGCCCCCGAATCTGGCGGGGATTGATGACCCGCCCCACGTCAAAGGCGGAGGCAAAGTTGTCAATGATGATTTTTCCCGTCTTTTTCTCAATGCGGATGGCGCAAGCCTGCGCCCCAAAGGTGTAGGTGACGCCCATGTTGCCCTGGCCGTGCTCATCGGGGCCGGAGTAGCGGGGCAGGCGGGCGTCGGCGGTGGCCTGGGCCAACTCGCCCACGGTGATGCCGTCCTCGTACATGTAGCCCCGCGCCAGGCGCGTCACCGCCACCCGCACGCTGGGATCGGAACGCAGGTAGACGAACTCGCCGTCGTATTCCAGCATGTCCACATCGCAGCGTAGCACCTGGGCCGCCGTCGCCTTGAGCTTGGCGATGAGCCGTTCCGCCGCCCGCAGGATGGCCCGTCCGCCCTGGGTGGTGAACATGGAGCCGATGGTCTGCCACTCGTAGGGTGTGTACTGGGTGTCAATCTCGCGGTAGACGTGGATCTTTTCCGGCGGAATCTGCAACGCTTCGGCGGCGATCTGCTTGATCACGGTGCGCAGCCCCTGGCCCACCTCCGCGCCGCTCATGTTGACCGAAACGCTGCCGTCAATGTTCATTTTGAGATAGCAGCCTTTGGTGGAAAAGGGCGCACCCTTGGGCGATTTCATCAGCGCGGCAAAGCCCCGACCGTAGTAGTACTTGTCATCCTCCGGCGGCTTTGGCTCGGCAAAGATGGCCTGCTGCACCTTTTCGGCGCAGGCCCGGATGTCGCCGTTGGTTTTCCACAGGTGCTCGCCCAGGGCGGTGATGCTGCCTTCACCCAGGTAGTTCTTGTCCCGCAGCGCAAAGGGCGACATGCCCAGCTTGCGGGCCAGTTGGTCCATGAGCCGTTCGGTGGCCAGCTGGGCCTCCTGGTGACCGTAGCCGCGATAGGCCCCCACGGGCGGCGTGTTGGTATAGACGCAATAGCCCTCCAGATCGCAGTGGGGGAATTCGTAGGGACCGGTTGAGTTGTGGGCCGCGCCGATGGTGATGTTGACCCCGGTATCGGCATAGGCCCCGGTGGAATGGTAGATGGTCGTTTTGATGGCTACCAGTTTGCCGTCCCGCTTGGCCCCGATCTTCATCCGGGTACGGATGCCGTGGGCGATGAGGGTGCTGGTAAAATCCTCCTTGCGGGTTGCCACCCACTTGAGGGGACGGCCCGGCACGAAACTGGCGATATAGGCCACCGTCTGTTCCACGGTAATATCCGATTTGTAACCAAAGCAGCCGCCGATTTCGGGGATGTGGACCCGCACGTCGGCTACAGGCCGCCCATAGGCGTGGGCCAGGTCCTCGCGGATGATAAAGGGGCAGATGGAGGATGACCAGACCTCAATGGTCCCATCCTCCTTGAACCAGACGATGGCCCCGTGGGGTTCCAGGGCGGCGGAGGAGCCAAAGGGGTAGAGGAACTCGCCTTCTACCACCACGTCGGCCTCGGCAAAGCCTTCGGCCCCTTTGCCCTTGACCAGCCGATAGTAGTGGGCGATGTTGGTTCCGGGCCGAGGGTTCAGGGTGGGCAGATGCCAGTATTCGCCGTTCTTCTCATGGATCAACACCGCATCCTCGGCCATGGCCTGCAAGGCGTCGGTGTAGACCGGCAGCGGCTCATATTCCACCTTGATTTTGTCCAGGGCCGCCCGCGCCTGTTGCGGAGTCTCGGCGATGACGGCGGCCACCGGTTCGCCGATGTGCCGCACTTTGTCCACGGCCATCGGCGTTAGGTCTTTGATATTGTCCCCATAGTGCAGATTGCAGCCCGCCCCGGTGACAACCTTGATGACGCCGGGGCTGGCCTCCGCCGCCGATGTGTCAATGGACAGGATGCGGGCGTGGGCGTATTCGGGTCGCAGGATGGCCGCATGGACCATCCCCGGCAGGTAGATGTCATCAAGATAGATGGCCTTGCCCACCACCTTGTCCACCGCATCGGGGCGGATGATGTCTTGACCGATGTATTTGAACTCCATAGGCAATCCTTCCTTCTTGAAAATAAACTCCCAACTTTTTTGCGCCTTTGCGGTTCAAATCTTGGAACCGCCAAGACGCCAAGAGCGCGAAGGTCTTCTTACTTTTTCTTCTTTCCTTTGCGGCCTTTGCGCCTTCGCGGTTCAAATCCTGGAACCGCCAAGACGCCAAGAGCGCGAAGGTTTTCTTGCTTTTTCTTCTTTCCTTTGCGGCCTTTGCGCCTTTGCGGTTCAAGTCCTCGGAACCGCCAAGACGCCAAGAGCGCGAAGGTTTTCTTGCTTTTTCTTCTTTCCTTTGCGGCCTTTGCGCTTTCGCGGTTCAAGTCCTCGGAACCGCCAAGACGCCAAGAGCGCGAAGGTTTTCTTGCTTCTTCTCCTTTCCTTTGCGGCCTTTGCGCCTTTGCGGTTCAAATCTTGGAACCGCCAAGACGCCAAGAGCGCGAAGGTTTTCTTGCTTCTTCTCCTTTCCTTTGCGGCCTTTGCGCCTTCGCGGTTCAAATCCTGGAACCGCCAAGACGCCAAGAACGCGAAGGTCTTCTTGCTTTCTTCTTTCCTTTGCGGCCTTTGCGCCTTTGCGGTTCAAATCCTGGAACCGCCAAGACGCCAAGAGCGCGAAGGTTTTCTTACTTTTCTTCTTTCCTTTGCGGCCTTTGCGCCTTCGCGGTTCAAGTCCTCGGAACCGCCAAGACGCCAAGAGCGCGAAGGTTTTCTTGCTTCTTCTCCTTTCCTTTGCGTCCTTTGCGCCTTTGCGGTTCAAATCCTGGAACCGCCAAAGCGGGCCGTCCACGAAGCGGGCGCGAATACACGAACGCACGAATACGCCCGGCCGCAGGCCCAAAAGGAGCGACTTGAGTCGCCACCGCCTCCAATCCGCAGATTTCCGCCGATCCGCGGCTACTCCCGCCGGTAGGGCTTGAGCAACGCCGCCGGGTAAGACGCATTGCGCCCGGCGATGACCAGGGCGATGATGGTCACCACGTAGGGCAGCGCCAGGAACGTCTCATAGGGCACGGGCAATTGCAACCCCATGGCCTGCAAGCGCAGCTGCAAAGCATAGGTCCCGCCAAAGATGAGCGCGCCCCCCATCACCTTTACCGGGTCCCAATTGCCAAAAATGACCAGCGCAATCGCCACCCAGCCCCGCCCGGCGACGATGCCGTGGGTAAAGGCCCCCAGCTGGGCCAAGGAGAGGAACGCGCCCCCGGCGGCCATCAGCCCCCCGCCGATGACCAGGGCCAGGTAGCGGATGCGAAAGACGTTGACGCCTGCCGCATCCACCGCTTCCGGGTTTTCGCCCGCCGCCCGAATCTGCAACCCCAGGCTGGTCCGGTACAGCAGCCACCAAGCCAGGGGGACGATGACCAAAAAGGTCACATAGGTCAGCAGGTACTGCTGAAAGATCGTCTCCAGGATGGGGATGCCCTGGAAGGGCGAGAGCTGGCCGAACGGTTCGATGGAGGGCGGCGTGGAACGTCCGCCGTATTGCAGGCGGAAGCCGAACAGGGCCAGGCCGCTCAGCAGCAGGGTGATGCCCAGGCCGGAGACGTGCTGGTTCACCCCCAACGTGACCGAAAGCAGGGCCATCAGCAGCCCGGCCAGCAGGCCGCTCAGGATGGCGACCGCCAGGCCGACCCACAGGGAGCCGCTCATATCGGCGGCATAAAAGCCGATGAACGCCCCGAAAAACATAATGCCTTCAATGCCCAGGTTGAGGATGCCGGCCCGCTCGGCAAAGGTCTCGCCGATGGCGGCCAGCAGGATGGGCGTTGCCACGCGCAAGGTGGCGGCGATCAGGGTAACGAGAAAGGCATCGTTCATCAGCCCCTCCTCCGAATGCGGACGCGGTAGCTTTGCACCACGAACATGGCCAGCGTGACCAGCAGCATCGTCGCCTGCGTCACCTCGCCCAGGTAGACCGGCACGCCCAGGGCGCGGCTGACCGTCTGCGCCCCGGTGTCAATCAGCCCGAAAAAGACGGCCGCCAGGGCGACGCCCCAGGGGTTCAAGGCCCCCAGCGTGGCGATGATGATGCCGGTGTAGCCATAGCCGGGCGAAAGGTCGCCGATAAGGTGGAACTGGATGCCCGCCACCTCAACCATACCGGCGATCCCGGCGATTCCGCCGCTGACCAGGGCGGCGATGAGCATGGTCCGCTCCACGGGGACCCCGGCAAAGCGGGCTGCCGGACGGCCCAGGCCCACGGCCCGCATCTTGAGGCCCAACCCGGTGCGCGAAAGGATGAACCACACCACGGCGACCGCTGCCAGGGCGATGAGAAAGCCCAGGTGCAGCCGCGAGCGGGGCACGAGCTTGGGCAGCATGGCCGCCGAGGCGATTTCGGGCGATTGGGGCCAGCCCGATTGGGGATCGCGCCAGGGGCCGTTGAGCAGCGCGCTGACGATATAGGCCATGACCGAATTGAGCAGCAGCGTCGTCACCACTTCATCCACCGCCAGGCGGGTGCGCAGCAAGGCCGGGACGGTGGCCCAGGCCAGCCCGGCGGCAAAGCCCCCCAGCAGCATCAGGGGGATGATGGCCCAGGCGGGTAGCCCCTCCAGGACGACGCCCAACCAGGCGGCGGTGATGGCCCCGGCATACAGTTGCCCCTCCGCGCCGATGTTATAGTACCCCGCCACAAAGGCAAAGGTGACGGAGATGCCGGTCAGGATCAGAGGGGTGGATTTGACCAGCACCTCCAGCGCGCTCACCTTGCTGGAAAGGGGCGCGATCAGAAAATAGTAGTAGGCTTCAAAGGGATTGGCCCGCCCCCAGATGATCAGCCCCGAAGTCAGGATGAAGGTGATGACCAGGGCCAGCAGGGGAAGGAGGGAGCGCAGCCAGGCCGGCGTCGAATCGGTTTTTTCGATGGAAATTTTCGTCGTCATTGGCTCACCCCGTCTCCCGCACCGCACCCGACATCATCAACCCCAGCCGTTCCACATCGGCCTCCTCGGCGGGCAGCAGGCCCACAATTTCGCCTTCATAGATGACGGCGATGCGGTCCGAAAGGGCCAGAATTTCGTCCAGGTCCTCCGAGATCAACAGCACGGCAGCCCCCCGTTCCCGCTGGGCCAACAGCTGCTGGCGCACATATTCGGTCGCGCCCACATCCAGCCCCCGCGTCGGCTGGGGAGCGATGACTACCTGGGGCCGCCGGGAAAGGACGCGGGCCAGGAGCACCTTTTGCATGTTGCCGCCGGAAAGGGTGCGCACCTTGTCGCCGGGCCGGGCTTTGATCTGGAATTCGGCGATCAGTTTTTCGGCGTGGGCCTGGATGGCCCGGCGGTCCAGCCGCCCGTTGCGGGTGAATTCGTGCAGGTGCTCCAGGGCCAGGTTCTCGGCCACCGTCAGATCACCGACCACCCCTTCGTGGCGGTCGGCGGGGATACGGCCCACCCCGGCGTGGGAGAACTGGGCCGGGGTTGCGCCGGTCAGGTCCCGGCCTTTGACCAGGATGCGCCCGGCGGTGGGTTTCCGCAGGCCGCTGAGCACCTCGGCCAGCTCCTTTTGGCCGTTGCCGCCCACCCCGGCGATACCCAAAATCTCGCCCTGGCGGATGGACAGGGAGATGGACTTGAGGGCGGCCAACCCCTGGTCGTCCTCGGCACACAGGTTGTCCATCTCCAACACCACGTCGCCCTGGGCGACCTCATGCTGGCGGGTAACGCCAAAGGTCTCGCGGCCCACCATCATGCGGGCCAGCTCGGCCTGGGTGACATCGCGGGTGAGCACCGTGCCGACGACGCGCCCATCGCGCAGCACCGTCACCCGGTCGCTGATGGTCATCACCTCGTCCAGCTTATGGCTGATAAAGACGACCGACAGCCCATCGGCCCGCAGCCGCTCCAACGTCTGGAAGAGGGCGTCCACCTCCTGGGGGATGAGCACCGCCGTCGGCTCGTCCAGGATGAGGACGCGGGCGTCGCGGTAGAGGGCCTTGAGGATCTCAACCCGCTGCTTTTGCCCCACAGAAAGGTGGCGCACCGTGGCCGCCGGGTCGATTTCCAGGCCAAAACGGCGGGCCGCTTCGCCCACCTGCTGCTCAATGACGGCCCGCCGAAGGCGAAAGCCGTCGGTGTAGCCCAGGACGATATTTTCGGCCACCGTCAGGGGAGGAACCAGGGCAAAGTGTTGCGTCACCATGCCGATCCCCAAGGCGATGGCATCTTTGGGGGAGCGGATGTCGGCCTCCCGGCCTTCGACCAGGATCTGGCCCGAATCGGCGCGGTAGAGGCCGTAAAGGATGCGCATGAGAGTTGTCTTGCCCGCGCCGTTTTCCCCCAACAGGGCGTGGATCTCGCCCTTTGCCAGCCGAAAAGTCACGGCATCGTTGGCGACCACGGGGCCGAACCGCTTGGTGATCTCCCGCATCTCGACGATATACATCGGTCCTCCGGGGGTGTTCAGGTTGCGAAAAGATCACCGCAAAGGCGCAAAGGCTCTTCCATACGCCCCTCGCGCCTTTGCGGTGGAAAAAGGCAGGGCGGCTTCCTCAACCGCCGCCGGGAGACCGGCCCTGCCTTTTGTAGCGTCATTGGGAACCGGCAGGCGTTGATTCGGTGATGTTGACGCGGAAGAGGCCCTCCTTGATCTCCTTTTCCCGCTGGGCCACCAGGTCCAGGATCTCCTGGGGGATCTTGCTCTCCATGCCGTGGTAGGGAGCCAGGCTGGCGCCACCTTTGGCCATCATGCTAAAGTCCTTTAGGTCTTGGGCGGTGTAGGAACCGGCCTTGACCTGCTCAATGACATACTCGACGGTGGGCCGCATGTTCCACACCGGGCCGGTGAGGACGTGACCGGGTCCCAGTTCGTACTGGTCGCTCATGTTGCCAAAGGCCAACAGATCGTTCTCCACGGCAGCCTCGATGACGCCGAACCGCTCGGCAAAGAGCACATCGGCCCCGGCGTCAATCTGGGCCAGGGCGGCCTCTTTGGCCGCTGCCGGGTCGAACCAGCTATTGATGAACGTCACCAGCACTTTGGCATCGGGATTGGTCTCCTTGACGCCGTCAATGAAGGCGTTGACGATGCGGTTGACCTCCGGCACGGGGTGGCCGCCGACGACGC
The DNA here is from genome assembly GCA_964593865.1 of uncultured Anaerolineaceae bacterium. GTDB lineage: Bacteria > Chloroflexota > Anaerolineae > JAAYZQ01 > JAAYZQ01 > CAZQKE01. Next base: position 28,717 of record CAZQKE010000126.1, read on the forward strand.
CGATGACGTTGGACTTGGTGACGCCCCCGGCGATGAGGCCGCACAGATAGGCCGGTTCATGGATCCAGTTGTCAAAAACAGAGACGTTGGGTTCCGCCGGACCAAAACCGGAGCCAAAGACAAAGGCGATGTCTGGATAGTCCGCCGCCACGCGGCGCACCGCTTCTTCGTTGCCAAAGGCATCGCCAAAGATGGCCGCCGGTTTCTTTTGCTCGGCGACCTCGCGCAGGATGCGCTCCATGTCGCCGGAGTAGCCGATGTCATCGGTCCATTCATAGCGGATTTCGCCCGCATCGGCGGCTTCTTGTAACGCTTCGTGGATGACGCCGTCCCACGGCTCCTCAATGGGAGTCGCAAAGGCGCCGTAGAACAGGGGAGCTTCGGCCTCCTTTTCCTCACTTCCACCGGGTTCGGGGGTCGGGCCGCATTGGGCAATGACCAGGGACAGGGCCACCAACACGATCAGGAACCACATTTGCTTGCGCATTCTTTCGCCTCCTTTTTGCTCATTCAAGAACTCCTGCTACCGGTTCGTGCCGACTACTCTCAATTTTCCCTGGGCATCACCTCCTTGTCATGCATTTTCTACCGGCAAAAGGCCCTTGCGTGCCAAACGTAAGCCTGGGTAGTATACTTGGGTTTCTACCGACTGTCAAGCAGGAATCCGGTTACGGCAACGGCGCGAATTTCATCACCCGCTGGCCGTCGGTATCGGTGACATAGATGTTGCCCTCCTCGTCTACGGCGATGCCGGTGGGCAGGCTGAAGCTTTGGTCATCAAACCCGTAGCGGCCAAAGGTGAGCAGCAGCTCGCCTTCGCTGCTGAACACCGCCACCCGGTAGCCTTCCGGGTCGGTGATATACACCCGACCTTTGCCATCCACGGCCAAGTAGGGCTTGTTGACCACCGATTCGCCGTACCAGGCGTCCACCGCCCATTCCCGCACGAATACGTAATCGCCGTCAAAGACCTGTATCCGCTGGTTCCAAGTATCGGCCACATAGATATTGCCTTCGTCGTCCACATCCAGGCCCACCGGTTCGGCAAAGTAGCCGGGCGAAAGGCCCTCGCTGCCCCATTGGAAGAGATAGTTGCCGTCCAGGTCAAAGACCACGATCCGTTCGTTGCCGGTGTCGGTGACGAAAAGCCGCTCCCCGGCTATGGCTATGTCGCGGGGGCCGTAAAAGATGGTCGGATCGCTGTTGGTTTCCCCGTAACGGCCCCAGGCGGTGAGGAAATTGCCCTCGGCGTCAAAGACCTGGATGCGGTGGTTCCAGGTATCGGCCACATAGACACGGCCATCTTCCGAGACGGCGATGCCCCACGGCTCCTGGAACTGACCGATGCCGGTGGGGTCGGCGCAACCGATCCCTTCGGCCAGGTTGCACTGGCTGCCCCATGTCCGCAGGAAATTGCCCTCGGTGTCAAAGACCTCAATGCGGTGGTTGTCCGAATCCACCACATAGACGTTCCCTTCCGGGCCGATGGCGATGCCCCGCGGGTGGTTGAACAACCCCGGCTCTGTGCCCACCGCCCCCCAGGTGCGGATGGCGGTCAGGTCCTGGTGCTTTTCCACGTAGGGGTCCGGCGGCAGCTCAAAAGCCTCCGGCGGCGTCGCACCGAAATCCCACAGCTGCTGGGCCACATCCTTGCGGACGTAAAAGTAAAAGTTGTGGACGTGATACCAATCGTCGGGCGTGCGGGGGTACTTGCGGAAGTAGAGGATATTCCACAAGATTTTGCGCTTTTCCGGCGAGGTGAGGATGTCTTTGATGCGCTCCCAGGTCAGGTCCATGTACTGCTGGTTGGGCCACCACACCAGCCGTCGCTTGAAGCGGTAGTAGCGGTCGCCCAGGAAGGGTTGGACTTTGGCGTCGTTCTTGTCCCCGGCCAGGACCACGGGCGCGTCCAGTTTTTCGCGGGTGGGCGTTTCGCCGTAGAACTGGCGGTTGGGGTATTCGCGCATGTACCATTCCAGCGGCCAGGAGACGTCGCTGTCGTAGGCCACCTTGATCATCTTGTCGCCCACGGTGCGGGCCGAAATCTCGGCGATCTCGTTCATCGTCGGCTTGACATCGGCCCCGCCATGGGCATAGACCAGCAGCTCCGTGGCATAGTCATAGTTGATATAGGCCGCCATCCAGGCAAAGCGCACGGTGAAAAAGGACAAAAAGACCAGCAACGTGGCCAGGCCGACGGTCCAGGCGTAACGCTTGCCCAACCGCCGGACGAGCATCACCACCAGCACCAGGAGCAGGATGGTGATGATCAAGGCGGCGAACCAGCCCCCCGTCTCTTGCAGTTTGGAAAGGGACATGCCCTGGAAGGGCTGTTTGCTCACCAGGCTGAGCAGGCCGAAAAAGGTGACGGGCAGCAGCAGGGCCAGCAACGCGCCGCCGCGCCGCCACACCGCCCGCCAGTCCACAGGGGCGAACAGGTCGCCGCAGAATTTGGCCGTCAGCACGATCATGGGCAGGACGGGATGGACTACCAGCCAGGGCATCTTTTCCCCGGCCCAACTGTAGATAAAGAGGGTGGACCAGGTCCAAAAGAGGAGAAAGGCGATGAACAGGCGGTCTGCGGCGTGCTCCTGCGCCTCCTTTTCCCCTTCCGGGAAGAACCAGCCCCGGACCAGGTAGAATACCGTGGCGATGAAGCTGAACAGCAGCGGCACGAACTCGTACATGGGCAGCAGCAGGAAGTAATAGTACCACGGCTGCCCGCCGCGTTGCACCTCCTGTTGGGCCAGCCAGTAGGTGATGGAGGTCACGATACCGGCGATCCCCTCCGGGCTGGTGAAAAAGGTGGTAAAGAGCAGGACATAGATGACGAACATGATGAGGATGGCGGTGAGCCACCGTTGCCAACTCAGGGTGGCCAACGCCTCCTCCACCGTGCTGGGTTCGGGGTGGCGGGAGCGGATCAAAGTCGCGCTGAGGAGCAGCAAGGGAATCGTCCCCCCTATGACCATCACCAGGGCCAAGATGAGTTTGGCCGCTCCGGTCACGGCTTCCGCCTCGCCTTCTGCCGGAGGACGGTTCAGCAAGACGGCCAGGCCCAGCAGGGCAAGGCTGATGGCCGCCCCTCCAACGTAAAGCCAGAACTGGTTGCTGCGGCTCGCCCGCTCCCACAGGACCGCCGCGATGATGAACAGCAAACCGATGAAGCCGAAAATAAAGGCGTTCTCTTTGGTCGCCAGGGAGAGCATCAAGGCCGCCGCGCCCAGGTAGAACCAGCCCGGCTTGTGGCTGCGGAGAAAGTGGAACAGGGCGGCGATGAGCAGCATCGTCCAGACGGTGATATAGATGTCGTTGCGGATGTAGCGCGAATAATAAAGGATGGAAGGGGAGATAAGGAGCAGGAGGGAAGCGATGATGGCCCCCAGGCGGCCCAGCCAGCGGCGCAGCAGCAGCGGTGTAAAAACCATGAACACGCCAAAAAGGGCAGGCATGATGCGGGCCGTGTAGTCGTTATCGCCAAAGAGAAAGTAGATCAGGGCGTTGGCGTGAAAGAGAAACGGCCCATGCATCATCGGGTTGTGGGTATAGCCGCTGCCGTTGTAGAGATAGTAGGAGTAAAGGGCGTGCAGGCTTTCGTCGTGGCTCATGGCCCGCGCCCCCACATCCCAAAAGCGGCTGACGACGGCCAGCAAAAAGATGACGAAATAG
>CAZQKE010000127.1:0-46380 GCA_964593865.1 uncultured Anaerolineaceae bacterium
GCCACCAGCGCGATCCCGGAGATGCCGAAAAAGATCAGCGGTCGCCAATTGACCTGCGCCAGCAGCCCCGCCGAGGCGGTCGGCGTTGGGGTCGCGGTCGCGCCGACGGGGGCCGCCGTGCCGCCTTGCCCCGGAGGCGGCGCAATTCCACCTTCCCCGCGCATCCACGGCGGGCCGCCCCGACCGGCCGGTCGCCCCCGCTCCATCTCGGCGACGACGGGAGCCGTCGGCTCCCAGGCGCGGATGAAGCTAACCAGCGCGTTCAACTCCTCATCGCCGAGGCGGTCGCCCCAAGCCGGCATGGCGGTATCCGGCACCCCTTGGGCGATGATGGTCTTGATCGCCAGGTCGTTGGTTTCGCCGAGGAACCCCTGGACGTTGAGCGCAGGCGCGATGGGCCGCCCCTGGCCCTCGGAGCCGTGGCAGTGGGCGCAGGTTGCGGCGTAGATCTGCCCGCCCCAGGCAACCACATCGGGATCGCTGACGGCGATGACCGGCGGCGCCGCCGGAGCCGGGATCGCCGCAGCGGGCAACGAATCCCAGCGGCGCAGCGTCGTCACCAGGTCGGCGATGTCGCGCTCCGTGAGCGCATTGTCCCACCCGGCCATCAGCGTACCCGGCACTCCCTGGGCGATGATCCGCGCCAGGTCGTCATCGGTCAACCGCTCCCGCATCTCGGCGGTGTTGAGGGCCGGGCCGAGGGACGTGCCGCCCCCGTCCGCTCCGTGGCAGGCGACGCAATTTTCGGCGTACAGCGTCAGGCCGTGGACCAGGGCCTCCCCTTCGGGCAGGCCGGCGACCAGCTGCAGCGTCTCGGTGGAGACGGTCGAAGCAGCAGGCCGAGGCGGCGTCAGACCCATTTCGGCCACCACCTCCGCCGTATCCCCCCAGTCGCCGTAGTAGATCAGGGCGATCAGTTGATCAATCTGGGCGTCGTTCAACATCCCGCCCTCCTCCACGCCGTAGGGCGCCATGGCCGTATCGTACCGCCCCCGCTCAATGGTCTTGAACAGGGTGTCATACTCCATCGTCCGCAACGCCTCAGAATCCAGGGGAGGATACGCGCCTACCCCCTCGCCCGCCGCGCCGTGACAAACGGCGCAGTTTTCCGCATAGAGCGGCATGGCCGCGGCAATCGCCTCCTCGCGCAACTCTTGCCTGGCGGTCTCCATCCGGCTGCTTTCGCGCCAGGCATAGATGGGCAGCGCGATGACGATCACGGCGGTTGCAATAATCCCAACGATCATTTGCTTGCGCATCCTATCACTCCTCAAGCGTACACAACTTGCGATGGATCAAACTTTTCCCGTTGGATCACCGTGCCCGTATCCACCTTGACCATGCCGTCTTCAATGGTGATGGGGAACAGGTCCAACGGGCGGGGAGCGGGCGGATCAATGACCTCGCCGGAGGGGTCAAAGCGGGCACTATGGCAAGGGCAGATGAACTCGCCCGCCGTCGCATCCCACGGAACGGCGCAGCCCAGGTGGGTGCATTTGCGGTACAGGGCCAAGAAGCCGCCGTCGGGCAGGCGGCTGAGGAAAAAACGCCCTTCGTTGAAAGGAGTCACGCTGCCCGGCGGGAACTCGTCCACATGCCCGGCGGTGATGACGCTGCCAAAACTGCCCTCGGCGATCCGGGGCTGGGAAAAGGCCAGAGCCACGCCGCCCGCCTCCGCCAGGGCGACCGCGCCCAGGACCCCCCATGCCATCTTGAGAAAATCCCTGCGGGTTGTTTCTTCCGACATTTTTGCTTCCCTCACCATGCAATCTCACAGCCACGGGGCGGTCAGGGCCATGCCCTCGCCCCGGAAAAAGATGCCGACTACCGTCAGAACCACAAAGCCGGTCAGCAGCAACACAAAGATCGCCTGCTTGGCCTCACAGGCGGTGGCCTTGCCCACACGACGCAACAAGGTGTAGTAGGCGATCAGGCCCAGCAGCGAAGCCGCCAAAGGGACGATGCCGTTGCTGACAAGGGTGGGCAGGCTGGGCAACCAGGCAGGCAAGTTGATCCAGTACTCGTCCAGCAACACCAGCGTCGGCGTCAACACCAGACCGACGGCGACGCTCAGCAAGGCCAGCCATCGCCCGCGCCGAGAGCGGAACCAGATGCCCACCGAATCCATGTCGGCGTCCAGGTAGGGCAACAGGGCCAATGCGCCCAGGGCCAGGGTGGGGATGACGAGGGCGGCCACAACGGGGTGAAAGTGGAGCAGCAGCTCCTGCAATCCCAAAAAGTACCAGGCCGCCTTGGCCGGGTTGGGTGCGTGGTCGGGATCGGCGATCCCCTCCAAAGGCGCAGGCACAACCATTGCCCACAAGAGCAAAGCGGCGATGGCAACCAGGGCGACGGTCAGCTCCATGAGCACCAGGTTGGGGATGGTGGTTGTGCGCTCGGCTTTTTTCACGGGTGGTTCATCCGCGCCGCGCGGGATGGTCAAGCCGCCGTCCTTGCGCACCCGCCAGAAATGGTAGGCCATGATCACCATCATCGTCGCGGGGATGACGGCGATGTGCAAAGCGTAGAAATTCCGCAGCGTCGCCGCGCCGACCTCGGCCCCGCCCAGCAGCAGGTTGCCCAGCCAATCGCCGATCAAGGGGATGTAGCCGATGAGGCTGGTGGCGACGGTCACGGCCCAGAAGGCCAGCTGATCCCAGGGCAACAAGTAGCCCGTAAAGTTGGCGCCGACGGTCAGCAGCAACAGGGCCAACCCCAGCAGCCAATTGAACTCGCGCGGCGGGCGGAAGGCCCCGGTGAAAAAGACCCGCAACATGTGCAAGGCGACGACCAAGATCATGGCGTTGCCCGCCCAATGGTGCAGGTTGCGCACCAACTGCCCGAACCAGATGTCCGTCCGCATGGCCACGATGTCGTTGTAGGCCGATTCCGGTGTGGGCGTATAGACAAAGAGCAGCATGACGCCGGTGACGGCGAGCAGCATCGCCAGCAGCGCAGACAGGCCGCCCAGCCCCCAGGTATAGGTGAATTGGAGGCTGCGCACCGTGACCTGGGACGGGTGGATGTGCAAGATCAGGTTGTCCATCACCAACCGCAAACGGGCGCGGCGATCCCGGGGGAACAGGGGTTCCCGGACCGCCGAACGCCAGATTCGTTGGGCCAGGCCCATCGGTTGAGCATCCGATCCTTGTTGGGACATACACACCTCCTCACTTTCAAACCCGACCCTGAGCATATCCCATACTTTTGAAAAAGTTGCGAAGAAGGAATGAAAAACCTGTGGATGCGGGCAGGGGGTTCACACGATCCGCACATCGCTTTCACAACTTTTTCACATTGTCGTGCTATCCTGGGCGAGCATCGGGAACGGGGCAGAACACCCGTGGCCGATGAAAAAGTTTGAGGAGGGAAATACCATTATGTGGAAAACAATAGTCGTCGGTGTGTTGGCAATGATCGTCGTCGGAGCAGCCGGAGTCGGCATTTACGACGCCTGGCAGAACGGCGGGTTGATCTCCGATGCCGAAGCCGCAGCAGCCGAGGCCACCCCCCAAGATGTGTACGCCGCCGCGCCGGGCGTCCAGGTCGGCGATATGGCGCAGTTCGGCCCGCAGGGGCAGAACCGCGCCTGGACGCAGGATCAGAACGGTCACGCAGGTTCGGGCCGGTGGCAGGAGCAAAACAACCAGGGCCGGGGACACCGGAACGGCAAGAGGGGCCGGGGCCACCAGGGCGGCGGGGACGCCGCAGCCGCAGGCCGGGGCCATCAGGGCGGCGGGCAGTCGCCCCACGGTCGCCGGGCGCAGATGCAGGAAGGAACCCACACCGGCCAGAGCCAGGTTCCTCCGGCGGATGAGTGGGTGACGCAGACCGGTGTAGTCGTCAGCGTGGAGCAGATGGCCATGACCATGACCACCGATGCGGACCAATCGCTGAGGGTGGAGCTAGGGCCACCCTGGTTCTGGTCCTCCCAGGGGGTGACGTTCCAGCCCGGCGATGAGGTTGAAGTGCTGGGCTTTGAGGCCGACGAAGGATACGGCCCCGTCTTTCAGGCCGTGACCATCACACGCCTGAGCGACGGCGCAACGCTTCAGCTCCGGGATGACCGGGGGGTTCCTCTGTGGAGCGGACACTAGACGGATAGGAACCACCGGCGGGGGCGCAAGGCCGCAGAAAGCGGCTCTTGCGCCCCTTTTTTACAACCATCAGGCCCTCGTCCGATCTCCGGCAAAGCCACCTTTGGAGCACAAAATCCTCACCGGCTCCCGTTGCCCTATGCCCTACCTACGACAACTGCTGAATTGCCGGGGGGATTGCGATTGCCGGAGGGCGTTTCTGGGCACTTGACAAATCTATCGGACTTGAGTATAATTCCCCCGGCCGTTGAGGATAGGACACGTAGCAGCGCAAAGTGAACGGTTCCATGAGTAGAAAGGAGGTGATCAACGCACGCCAAAACTGTCCGTCTGGCAGATCGTCACCAAATTTTCAAGAAAAAAGGGAGGAGATTTAACCATGAGAAAGACATTTGCAATTCTGACCGTTCTGCTCATTCTGACCACAGTATTGGCCGCGTGCGACATTGGAGGCTCCAAGTTTGAATGCACCGACGCCATCGGCTGCGTAGACATCGCACCCGGCGATCCGATCCGCATCGGCTATGCTCTGGTCCTGAGTGGCGCCAATGAGACCCTGGGCATCGACTCCAAGCGTGGTGTCGAGATCGCAGCCTACGACAAGGGCGAAATCCTGGGTCACCCCATTGAGCTGGTAGGCGAGGATTCGGAGTGCAGTGCAGAAGGTGGCCAAAAGGCCCTGACCAAACTGACCTCCGACCCCAGCATCATCGGCATCATCGGTACCAACTGCTCCAGCGCAGGCGAACCGGCCTCCAAGATCGCCTCCGATGCGGGCATGGTGCTGATCTCGCCTTCCAACACGGCCCCTTCGCTGACCGACCCGAATCAGACCTGGAACCCCGGTTACCTGCGCAGCTGCCACAACGACAAGGTGCAGGGTAAGGCCATGGCCGAATTTGCCTACAACGAGTTGGGCGTGCGCAAGGCAGCCACCATCCACGACGGTAGCCCCTATGCCGAGCAGCTGCAGCAGGTGTTCGCCGACAACTTTAAGCAGCTGGGCGGGGAGATCACCACCCAGGAAGCGGTCAACGTCGGCGATACCGACATGCGCCCCGTGCTGACCAAGATCGCCGCCACCGGGCCGGAATTCCTCTACTATCCCATCTTTATCGCCGAGGGTGCCCACGTCACCACTCAGGCTAAGGAAGTAGCCGGGCTGGAGAACGTCATCCTTGCCGGGGCGGACGGTATGATCTCGCCCGACTTTATTGCCGCCGCCGGTGAAGCCGCCGAGGGCATGTACATTTCCGGCCCCAAGCTGACCTTTGAAAACCCCAAGTACGACCACTTCTTGCAAGTACACATGGAAAAGTACGGCGAGAAGCCCCTGAGTGCCTTCCACGCCCATGCCTATGACGCGACAATGATGCTCTTCGCCGCCATTGAAAAAGTCGCAGTCCAGGATAAGGACGGCACATTGCACATCGGCCGCCAGGCCCTGCGCGACGCCCTGTACGCCACCAAAAACTTTGAGGGCATCACCGGCATCCTCAACTGCAACGAGTACGGCGACTGCGCCGATCCACAGATCACCGTCAACCAGATCCAGAATGGCGAATACGTCCCCGTCTGGACCATGGGGCAGTAACCCATCTGTTAGTCAGACAGGCCTGGCAGGTCCTTCTCGGACCTGTCAGGTCTGTTCCATAGATCACAGTAGGGGAAGTAGGGCAAGTGCCCTACTCGTTGTTTTTCAAACAGATTTGACCAACCGGATCTGAACTTGAAAAGGATGGAGAAGGGTAAAGCATGTTTCAACGTCTGAGAAAACGTTGGCAGAACATTGACGTTCTAGACCTGGTGCTGTGGGTCTTTCGCACCGTGATTATCATTGCCGTTGTATGGGGCGTAGTGGCAACCATCATCAAAAACCCCTACTCGCCCAAGGCATGGATGGACCTGTTGGTCTTTGGCATTGCCCAGGGCAGCCTTTACGCCCTCATCGCTCTGGGGTACACCCTGGTCTACGGTGTCCTGTTCATGATCAACTTTGCCCACGGCGAGTTCTTTATGAGCGGTATCTTTACCGCCACCGTCTTTGTCGCAATCCCTTTGAGCAAGACTCCCTTCTGGAACCGCTACTGGGTCCTCTCCTTGCTCATCGTTGGTGCGGTGGCGATGGCCGTCTCCGTTGCTATTGCCGTTCTCACGGAGCGAGTCGCTTATCGGCCCTTGCGCTACGCTCCGCGGCTGGTCCCCCTGATCACGGCCATCGGCGCATCGTTCTTCTGGCAATACTTTTTCCGGGGATTGTACGGCTCCGGCGTCACCGCCTTCCCCACCGTGGAAGCCCTGCAAGGGACTCTGGACATCGGCAAGGTCAGCATCCTCTGGACGCAGGTTGCCGTCATCATCTCCTCCATCATCCTCCTCGTCATCCTCTACTTCTTTGTCATGCATACCAAGACCGGCAAGGCCATGCGGGCCGTCGCTGAAGACAAGCAGATCGCCGCCCTGATGGGCATTGACGTAGACCGCATCATCGTCATCACCTTCGCCGTCGGCGCGGCCATGGCCGGGGCTGCCGGGCTGTTGTATGCCTTGCTGTACCGCCAAGTCTTCTTCCTGATGGGGTTCATCCCCGGCATCAAAGCCTTTACCGCCGCCGTCCTGGGAGGAATCGGCAACGTGACCGGTGCAGCTCTGGGCGGCCTCTTCCTGGGCATGTTTGAATCGGTCGGCCCTAACCTGATCCTAGAAGGGCTGGGAATCCCGGCAGCGAACCAGCTAAAAGACGTGTTCGCCTTCACCATGCTGGTCCTGGTCCTTATCTTCCGGCCTCAAGGGATCATGGGCGAGCGGCTGGCCGAAAAGAAGGCGTAGAAGGAGGGAAACGATGCAAGACGAAAAACCGTTCCTCTGGAAAAACTTTATCCGGCTCGGTCTCCTTGCCGGCATCATATCCCTCTTTCTGAGCCTGATCGGGATGGTAGGGACCTTTGACGAACGCCAGATCATCGGCGGCGTCATCACTTTGGGGCAGATCCTCCTCTTCGGGCCGATTGTGGGCCTGGCTTACATCGCCGCCCGGCAAAGCAGCGACGCTAAACCGAGCATCCACCTGCCCGGTGGCTTCGTCCTGGGTTTGGTTGCCAGCTTCCCCCTCATCGTCTTGGTGATCGTGGGCGGCATCACCCAGCCCGACGGCAGCCTCTTCTTGCGCCAGTTCCTGCCCAACGTCTCGCCGGAGCTGATCAAACTGTTACGGTTCGGCCAAAGCCCTCTCGTAGGCTCCGTCATCCTGGCCGCCGTGACGGCGGTGATGGGACTGCTGGGAATCGGCATCTACCTGCTGCCCGATAGAATCCAAAGCCCTGTGTTGGCCGGTCTTGCCACCGTCTTTATGGTCGGCTTGCTGGCCGAGATCATCATCCTGGCCTGGGGAAACAAGGGGATCGGCTTGGCGATCCGGCGCGTCATCTTTTCCGGCGGCGGGCTGTCCACCGTCGGCGCGGTGATCTTTTTCGTGCTGGCAGCCGCCATCAACACCGTATGGCGCAGCCGCCGAGAGCAATGGCAGGAAAAGATCGGGCAGCTTTCCCCGCAACAACAGCAACGCCTGCAATGGGGCAAGATCGCTTTGGGCATCTTTTTCCTCCTGTTTCTGCCCCTCATCCTGCGTACCTACTTGACCGAAGTGGTCAACAACGTGGGGCTCTATATCCTGATGGGCCTGGGGCTGAACATCGTCGTCGGCTTTGCCGGGTTGCTGGACCTGGGATACGTTGCCTTTTTCGCCATCGGGGCCTATACCATGGGCATCCTCACCTCCCAAAGCGACCTGGGCATTGCCGGATGGTCCTTCTGGGCTGCCTTGCCCTTCAGCGTGCTGGCCGCCGTCACCGCCGGGGTCATCCTGGGCATTCCCGTCCTGCGCATGAGGGGAGACTATTTGGCCATCGTCACCATGGGCTTTGGCGAGATCATCCGCATCCTGGCCCTTTCCGACTGGCTCAAGCCCCTCATCGGCGGGGCGCAAGGAATCCTGATGATCCCCAAGCCCTCCCTCTTTGGCTTTGAGTTCGTCACCCCCGAATCCATCTACTACCTGATCTTGGCAGGCTCCTTGATCGCCGCCTTTGTCTCCTGGCGGCTGCGCGATGCCCGGCTAGGGCGACAATGGATGGCGATGCGCGAGGACGAAGATGTGGCCGAAGCGACCGGCATCCCCTTGGTCAAAACCAAGCTACTGGCTTTCGCCACCGGCGCAGCCTTTGCCGGTCTGAGCGGGGCCATCTTTGCCGCCAAACTCAGCTCCGTCTTCCCCCATAGCTTCAACCTGCTGGTCTCCATCAACGTCCTGTGTCTGATCATCGTCGGCGGTATGGGCAGCCTGCCCGGCGTCGTCGTCGGCGCCTTGGTCCTCATCGGCCTGCCCGAATTCCTGCGCGAATTCGCCGAATACCGCTACCTGATGTACGGCGCGTTGCTGATCGTGATGATGCTGGTCCGCCCCGAAGGTCTTTGGCCTTCCGAAGTCACCAAACGGGAACTGCACGCCGAAGAAGGCCAGCTCATGGCCGGTTCCGGGGAGTAAGCAGGGAGGGCAAGCACAATGGACATTCTCGTTGGAAAACAAGTCACCAAGCAGTTCGGCGGCCTCGTCGCCGTCAATAAAGTGGACCTCCACGTCCGAGAGAAATCCATCCACAGCATCATCGGCCCGAACGGCGCAGGCAAAACGACCCTCTTCAACTGCATCACCGGCTTCTACCAACACGATTCGGGGACCATCACCTTCCAGGGCCGTCCCCTGGAGGGCCTCTCACCGGACCGCATCACCCGCTTGGGCATTGCCCGCACCTACCAGAACATCCGCCTCTTTGCCAACATGACCGTGATAGAAAATGTGCTTGTCGGTCAGGACCCGTTGCTCAAGTCGGGCTGGCTCGGAGCCGTCCTGCGCACACGCCGCACACGTCAGGAGGAGGCCGAAGCCCTGAAACGGGCGCGGGAGTTGTTACGCTTCGTCAACCTGACGGGGCAAGGCGACGTATTGGCAAAAAACCTGCCCTACGGTGCACAACGCCGTCTGGAGATCGCCCGTGCCCTGGCCAGCAAACCCAAACTCCTGCTGCTGGACGAACCGACGGCCGGCATGAACCCCGCCGAGACTCGGGAGGTGATGGACTTTATCCGCCGCTTGCGCGATGAACTGGGCATCACCATCCTCCTCATTGAGCACGATATGCGCGTGGTGATGAACATTTCGGAAACGATCACCGTGCTGGACTATGGTCAAAAGATCGCCGAGGGGACACCCGCCGAAATCCAGAGCAACCCCAGGGTGATCGAAGCCTATCTGGGAAAGGGGGCGGCAGGATAAATGGCACTCTTGGAAGTCAACAACATTCACACCTACTATGGCGCGATCCACGCCCTGAAAGGCATCTCCATCCAGGTAGAGCAGGGCGAGATCGTCACCCTCATCGGGGCCAACGGCGCGGGCAAGAGCACCACCCTGAACACCATCTGCGGCATTCTAAAACCCCGCGAAGGTTCGATCATCCTGGACGGTGAGCCGATCCATGAGCTTCCCGCCCACGAGATCGTCATGCGCGGTGTGGCCCAGGCTCCCGAAGGCCGCCGCGTCTTCAGCCGGTTGACCGTCACCGAAAACCTGGAAATGGGAGCCTTTCTCCGCAAAGACAAAGAGGGCATCGCCCGCGATATGGAACGGGTGTTCACCCTCTTCCCCCGCCTGAAGGAACGTCGCAACCAGGTGGCCGGAACCCTCTCCGGCGGCGAGCAACAGATGTTGGCCATTGGCCGAGCGATGATGGCCAATCCGCGCCTGCTCCTGCTGGATGAGCCTTCCATGGGGTTGGCCCCCATCTTGGTCGAGACGATCTTTGAGACCATCCGCGAGATCAACGAGCAGGGCACAACCATCCTCCTGGTAGAGCAAAACGCCCTGATGGCCCTTTCGGTGGCCCATCGCGGCTACGTCTTGCAAACGGGGGAGATCGTCCTGCAGGATAGCGCAGAGGCCCTCAAAGCAAACGAAATGGTGCGTAAAGCATATTTGGGGGAAGAGTAAACCCCCTGCATCTCTTTGAACAAACCCTCCCGCAGGTCACCGGAACAAATACCCGGATGCGTCCTGCATCCGGGTATTCCCGCACAAACCCACCGGACCTGCGGGAGGGTTTCCGTTGTTAGGTCCAACCGAATCTCGCGTTCTACAACCCCGCCAACGCTTGCTCCAGATCGGCGATCACATCCTCCGCGTTCTCGATGCCCAGGGCATAACGCACCAGGTTGTCCTTGAGGCCCGCCGCCCGCCGCTCCCCCCGGTCCAGGGAGAACAAAGCCGCCGGCTGCTCGACAATGCTCTCCACGCCGCCCAAGGTAGGGCCGATATAGGGCAGGCGCAGACGGTCAATCAAACGCCCCGTCGTTTCAAAATCCCCCTTGACCTCAAAACTGACCACCCCGCCAAAGCCGCTCATCAGCCGCCGGGCCACCCCATAGTCCGGGTGGTCGGGCAGGCCGGGATACCAAACCCGCTCGACGGCCTGTTGTCCGGCCAGAAATTCGGCGACGCGCCGGCCGTTCTCGTTCTGTCGCCGGACGCGTAGCTCCAGGGTTTTGAGGCCCCGCAGCAGCAGATAGGCATCGTGGGGGTTACTGATGCTGCCCAGCACACCCCGGGCGTGCTCGACGGGAGCCAGGACCTCCGCCGGGCCGACGACGACCCCGGCCAACAGGTCGTTGTGGCCGCCCAGATACTTGCTGGCGCTGTGGACCACCAGGTCCGCACCCAGGTCCAGGGGCCGCAGGTTGATGGGCGTGGCAAAGGTGCTGTCCACCATCGTCAGGATGCCCCGCCGCCGGGCCGGTTCGATCACGGCGGGCAGATCCGGGACGCGCAGGTAGGGGTTGGTGGGCATCTCGGCAAAGATCAGGCGGGTGTTGGGGCGGATGGCTGCGGCGAATTCGCCGGGGCGGTCAATACCGACCAGCGTCGTCTCGATCCCCCAGCGGTGCAAGAAGGTGCGGGCATACTCGCGGGTGCGGTGGTAGCAGTCAAAGGCCATGACCAGATGATCGCCGTCGGATAGCAGAGCCGCCATCGTCGTGGTGATGGCGGCCATGCCGCTGGCAAAGAGCAGCGCTCGCTCGCCCCCCTCCAGGGCGGCCAGCTTGCGCTCGGCGACCGTCTGGGTGGGGTTGGTGTAACGGCCATACTCGTCCCGTAGCGGGGACCGCCCCGCCGCTTTGCGCTCCATAAAATCCAGAATCTCGGCGGTGTCGGCAAAGGTATAGGTTGAAGTCTGGACGATGGGGGTCGTGATGGCCCCATAAGGTTTGCGCCGCTCCTCCCCGGCGTGGACCGCCAGGGTGGAAAAACGATCCGTCATAGCAATTCCTCCATACAATACACTTTCTCCCTGCGCTCTCGGCGTCTCCGGGGTGAGACCGGAGTTTTCTCGGTGAAGCCCTGCCAAAGAGGGGTTGAGGAAACAAAAAAACGCCTCTCCAGCGGGCCGATGCCAGTTGAAGAGGCATTCAGTACAACGGTCGCTCTCATCTTCCAGATCCCGCCTGGGTCTGCCGGAATTGGCACCATAGCACACTATGCCTGGTTGCCGAGGTTTCACAGGGCCGGTCCCTCCACCTCTCTTGATGAAAAATGGTTTCATCCGGTCTTATTCAATTGGCGGCGATAGTACCACAGTTGCAACAGAATGTCAAACCCAACCTTGCGGGTTTGGAATCGGAGACTCGCAAGGTCTTTAGATCAGGTCTTCATCGCGCATGGCGCTCCACCCCATAAAATCGCCGGTGTGGGCAGAACCGTAGGTCGCGTGCATTTCGGCCAACGCCTGCCGAACCTCATCGGCCATAGCCTGCCGCCGTTGACTGGCCCGCTGGGCGGCCAGCAAGCGGTTCAAGGCAAAAAGATAGGCTTTGGCACTGGCAACCAGGATGTCGGTATCGGCGCCGCGCCCCAAAAAGACGCGCTGCTCCACCCGCTCCGTCCCATCGCCCAGGGGGACCTCGCCCCGGATGCGGACCGCTACCTTACCCACGGCGTCCACCCCTTCGGTCATAGCCTGGACCGAGTACTCAAGGAGTTCGTTGGGGACCTGCACAACGCTGTCGATGGCCTTGAAGGTGGCATCCACCGGGCCGTTGCCGTGGCTGGAGGCCCACACTTCCTCCCCATCCGGCCCCCGCAGGCGGACGGCGGCGATGGGCAAGGCGCTGGTCCCGCAGGTGATCTGCACATCCTCCAGGGTGTAGGTCTCCTCCATGAACACCGCCGTTTCGCCGCTGACGATGGCTTCCAGGTCACGCAGCTCCAGGTCCGGCTTTTTCTCGGCCACGGCCCGGAAGCGGTCGTACACCCGCTCGAACTCCCAATCCTCCAGGCTGTAGCCCATCTCTTGTAGGCGGCGGCGCAGCCCTTCCCGCCCCGTAAGGAGGGGAGCTTGCTCTTCCGTCCCCAAAAAGCCGATGCTGGCCGGGTCCAAGACCTCGCCGGCGGTGCGGCCCCGCAGCACCCCGTCCTGGTACATGCCCGATGTGTAAGCAAAAGCCTTGTCGCCGACGATGGCCTTGTTGGGCGGGATGGGCCGCCCGGTTAGGTGGCTGACCAGTTGGCTGACCGGATAGAGCAAGCGGGTGTCCAGGCCGGTGTCCAAGCCCAACGTTTCCCGCCGGGTGCGCAGGGTCATGACAACGGCCTCCAGGCGGGCAATGCCGGTTCGCTCACCGTAACCGTTGATGGAACACTCTATCTGACGCGCTCCGTGGATGGCGGCTTCGACGGCATTGGCCGTGGCCATACCCAGGTCGTTGTGGCAATGGACCGAAATGACCGCTTGCTCAATGTTGGGCACGTTCCGGCGGATGTCCCGGATCAGGGCAGCCCACTCGGAGGGGGTGAAAAAGCCGATGGCGTCGGCGATGTTGACCGTGGTCGCCCCGGCGGCGATGACCGCCTCCAGCACCCGGTAGAGGAATTCGGTATCGGCACGGCAGGCATCGGCGGCGTGGTACTGCACGTCGTCCACGTAGCGGCGGGCGTAGCGCACCGCGTTGACCGCCATCTCCAGGGCCGTGTCCCGGTCGGTCTTGAGTTTGCCCTGAATGTAGGAATCGGACACGCCCAGGCCCACCTGCACGCGCGGACGGGCCGCCTGCTTGAGGGCGGCCACGGCCACGTCAATGTCCTCCTCACGGGCGCGGGCCAAGGCACAAACGACGCTTTCGCGGACCTCGGCGGCCAGCCGCTGCACCGACTCAAACTGGCGCGGCGAGGCGATGGGGAACCCGGCCTGGATGACATCCACCTTCATTTGTTCCAGCAACCGGGCGATCTCCAGCCGCTCCTCAATGTTGAGGGCCACACCCGGCGACTGCCCGCCGCCGTACAGCGTGGCATCAAAAATCTTGACCTGTTCCATTTTTCCACTCCTTTTTCGGAACGCAAGCCTTCATCTGCGTTTCAAGCATACCCTCAATCCGCCGATTTGTCAAACCACCATTACGTTGCACCGTTCAATAGGGCATACTCTAAACTGTCGGCCAGGGCTTGCCAGCTGGCTTCAATGATATTGGTTGAGCTACCCACGGTACTCCACGAACGCCGTCCGTCGCTGGAATCAATGAGCACCCGTGTTTGGGCCGCCGTGCCCGCCTCGCCGTCCAGGATACGGACCTTGTAATCGGTCAGGTGGACGTTGGCCAGGTGGGGGTAAAAGGGCAGCAACGCCTTGCGCACGGCGGCGTCCAGGGCGTTGACGGGGCCGTTGCCGTCGGCGGCGGTGTGCATGATCTGATCGCCCACCCGGACCTTGACGGTGGCTTCGGCAGCCATCTTGCCGCCCTGACTGTTGCGGATGAGGACGTGGAAATCAATGAGTTCAAAAGGTGGTGCATAGTCCGGCTTGGCACGGCGGATAAGCAGCTCCACCGACCCCTCGGCTCCCTCGAATTGGAAGCCCTGGCTTTCCAGCTCCTTGATGCGGCGGAGGACCTGTTTGGCCTCTTCGCTGCGGTCCGCCAGGTCCAAGCCGAACTCGTGGGCCTTGTAGGCGATGTTGCTCTTGCCCGAAAGCTCCGAAACGACGACGCGGGTGTGGTTGCCGACCAATTCAGGCTGAATGTGTTGGTAGCTCTCTTCCCACTTGAGCAGGGCGTTGACGTGCATCCCGCCTTTGTGGGCGAAGGCGCTGCGACCCACATAGGGCTGATGGGGAAAGGGCCGCAGGTTCGCCACCTCGCTGACATAATGGGACACCTCGGTCAGGGTGCGCAATTGCTCGTCGCCGACGCAATCCACTCCCATTTTGAGTTTGAGGGCCGGGATGATGGAACACAGGTTGGCGTTGCCGCAACGTTCGCCGTAGCCGTTGATGGTCCCTTGTACGTGGACGACTCCCGCCTCGACGGCCACCAGCGAATTGGCGACGGCCATTTCGCCGTCGTTGTGGGCGTGGATGCCCAGGGGCGTCGTCGTCGCCTTTTGCACCTCGGCGATGACGGCAGCGATGGTTGAGGGTAGCGCACCGCCGTTGGTATCACACAGCACCAGCACATCGGCCCCGGCCTCGGCAGCAGCAGCCAGCGTCTGCAAGGCATAGTCGGGGTTGGCCCGGTAGCCGTCGAAAAAGTGCTCGGCGTCGTAAATTACCTCCCGCCCCTGGGCCTTGAGATAGCGCACGCTGTCGGCGATCATACGCAGGTTTTCTTCCAGGGTCGTGTTCAGCACATGGTACACATGCAAATCCCAACTTTTGCCAAAAACGGCCACGGCCGGAGTGCGGGCCTCAATGAGCGAACGGATGTTGGCGTCGTCCTCCACGGCCAGCCCGGCGCGGCGGGTGCTGCCAAAGGCGGTAATTACGGCCTGCTCCAGATCCAATTCGGGGGCTTGCTCAAAGAAGGCCATATCCTTGGGATTGGAACCGGGCCAGCCTCCTTCAATATAGGCAATGCCCAGCCGGTCCAAGCGGCGGGCGATTTTGAGCTTATCCTCCAGGGAAAAGGAGATGCCTTCCCGCTGCGCCCCATCGCGCAGGGTGGTGTCGTACAGGACCACCGTCATCGCTGCGCCTCCCTTCAACCCACGGGCGTCAGCCAACCGTGACGGTCGGGCAGTTGCCCGGCAGTGATGCCAAAAAACTCGTCCTGTAGGCGTTTGGTGATGGGACCGCGCTTGCCTTCCCCGACGGGGATGCCGTCCACCGAGCGGATAGGGGTGATCTCGGCGGCCGTGCCGCTGAAAAAGACCTCATCGGCCATATAGAGCATCTCGCGGGGAATGCGCTCCTCTTGCCAGGGGATGCCCAGGTCTTCGGCCAGGGTGAGGACGCAGCGGCGGGTGATCCCCTGCAGGATGGAGGAGGAAAGGGGCGGGGTCAGGATGCGCCCATCGCGAACGACAAAGACATTCTCACCGCTCCCCTCACTGACAAAGCCGCCGATGTCCAGGGCGATCCCTTCGCTGTAGCCCCGGTCGGCAGCCTCCATGACGATAAACTGAGAGTTGATGTACTGGCCGCCGATTTTCGCCGCAGCGGGAAAGGTGTTGGGCGCCATCCGCCGCCAGGAACTGATCCCCACGTCCACCCCTTGCTCAATGGCCTCCGGCCCCAAGTAGCGACCCCATTCAATGGTCATCACCACCACCCGGACCGGACAGGTGCGGGGATCCAGGCTAAAGCCGCCGACTCCCCGGAAGACCAGAGGGCGGATGTAGCAAGATCTGTGCTCATTGGCCCTGACCGTCTCAATGATGGCCTGACGCATTTCCGCCTTGCTGTAGGGAATCTCCATACGGTAGATCTTGGCCGAGTTGAAAAGGCGGTCAAGGTGGGCATCCAGGCAAAAGATGGCCGGGCCGCCGGCCGTCTCATAAGCGCGGATGCCTTCAAAAATGCTGGAGCCGTAGTGCAGGGCATGGGCGCCCACGTGGACCGTCGCCCGGTCCCAGGGGACCAGCTGGCCGTCCATCCAGATGTACTTGGACTTGGAAAGTGCCATGTTCCTTTTCCTCCTTTATTTTTGCAATCAAATCCAGAGAACGAAAATCCCGGTTGCCCGCGCCAAAAAGCGAGAGTCCCTCCCCCGGGGCCTTTTGCGGGCCGATCACGTAGCGCGAGTTCGGAAACTTGCGCCACAGGCCCGCGCCGAGCGGTCCGGTGAGAGCCACGTCAGAGCAATGCCTCCACGACCAGGTCACCCATTTGCCGCGTTGTGACCGTGGGCTGCCCCGGCGCGGCAATGTCGGCGGTGCGATGCCCGGCGTTGAGGACGGCGCGGACGGCCCCTTCAACCGCCTGGGCCTCTGCTTCCAACCCCAGCGAGTGGCGCAGCAGCATGGCCGCGCTGAGGATGGCCGCCAAAGGATTGGCAATGCCCTGCCCGGCAATGTCCGGCGCAGAGCCGTGGACCGGTTCGTACATGCCGAACCGCCCCTCACCCAAGCTGGCGGAGGGCAGCATCCCCATCGAACCGGCCAGGACCGACGCCTCGTCGCTGAGAATATCACCGAACATATTGCCGGTCAGGATCACATCAAAAGACCGAGGTCGCCGGACCAGGTGCATGGTCGCCGCGTCTACCAACATGTGTTCCAGCTCAACATCGGGGTATTCCCGGGCCACCGCCTCGACGGTCGCCCGCCACAGGCGGGAACAGGCCAAGACGTTGGCCTTGTCTACCGATGTCACCTTGCCCCGGCGCCCACGGGCGATGCGAAAGGCCACGTGGGCGATGCGCTCCACCTCGGCGCGGGTGTAGACCATCGTATCCACCGCCTTTTCGCTCCCTTCGACGCGGGGCCGACCGAAATAGATACCGCCGGTCAGTTCCCGGACCACGATCAGGTCCGCGTCCTGCACCAGGTCGCGGCGCAGGGGGGAAGCAGCGGCCAGCGCCGGATGCACCCAGACGGGGCGCAGGTTGGCAAAGAGGCCCAGCTCCTTGCGCAGCCCCAACAACGCCTGCTCCGGCCGCCGCTCCGCCTGGGGGTCGTCGTATTTGGGATCGCCCACCGCGCCGAACAGTACCGCGTCCGCCCCCCGGCAGAGGGCCAGCGTCTCCGGCGGCAATGGCTCCCCCGTGACATCCATCGCTACTCCGCCGACCAACGCCCGCTCCATTTCAAATCGAAGGCCGAACCGCCCGGCAACGGCGTGCAAAACCTTTTCCGCCTCGGCCGTCACCTCTGCACCGATGCCGTCCCCCGGCAATATCGCCAGTCGGTATTTCGCTTGCTTTGCCACAACTCCACCCCTCCGAACTTTTCCCGCAGAGTGCGCCCAAGCTCGTGCGCTCCTCCCGCGCCTCCGCGACGAGTCTGTTCAATTTCTCAGTTTCTCAATCGTGTACGGAATCAGCCCCCCCGCTTTGATGATCTCCAGCATAAAGGGCGGATAGGGTTCGGCTTGATAGGTCTCACCGGTGGTCAGGTTGCGGATGACACCCCCTTCCAGGTCAATCTCCAGCCGGTGACCGGTGTCGGTGCCCTCGACGGCAGCAGGCGATTCCAGGATGGGCAAGCCGACGTTGATGGCATTGCGGTAAAAGATGCGGGCGAAGCTGCGGGCCACCACCGCACTCACGCCTGCCCCCTTGATGGCCAGCGGCGCGTGCTCCCGCGACGAGCCGCAACCGAAATTTTCCCCGGCGACGATCACATCCCCCGGCTGCACATTTCCGGCAAAGTCGGCATCCAGGTCTTCCAGGCAGTGGGGGGCCAACTCCTCCGCCGAGGACATGTTTAGGTAACGGGCCGGAATGATGACATCGGTATCTATGTGGTCGCCGTATTTCCAGACTTTTCCTTGCAAAATCATGTCTGCCCCCTACACAGTTTGATCCGGGCCGGAAATGCGTCCCATCACCGCGCTCGCCGCCGCCACCGCCGGTCCGGCCAGATACACTTCGCTGTCGGGATGGCCCATGCGCCCGCGAAAGTTGCGGTTGGTGGTGCTCACCGCCCGTTCCCCGGCGGCCAGGACGCCCATATGCCCGCCCAGGCAAGGGCCGCAGGTCGGCGTGCTGACGATGGCCCCGGCCTCAATAAAGGTCTCAACCAACCCCTCGCGCAAGGCGTCGAGATAGACCTGCTGGCTGCCGGGGATGACGATACAGCGTACGTTTGGATGGACCCGGCGGCCTTGCAGCACCTGGGCGGCGATGCGCAGGTCTTCCAGGCGGCCATTGGTGCAGGACCCGATCACCACCTGGTCAACGGGGACGTCCCCGACCTGGCTCACCGGGCGGACGTTTTCCGGCAGGTGGGGAAAGGCCACCTGCGGTTCAATCCGGCCCGCATCAATCTCGATGACCCGGACGTATTCGGCGTCGGCGTCGGCCTCATAGACGGTAAAGGGCCGCGTCGCGCGGTCCCGTACATAGTCCAACGTTGTTTGGTCCACGGCAAAAAGGCCCGCTTTGGCCCCGGCTTCGATGGCCATGTTGGCCATGGTGAACCGTCCGGCCATTGAAAGCGATTCCACCGCTTCCCCGGCAAACTCAAGGGCCTTGTACCGCGCTCCGTCGACGCCGATCTGGCCGATGGTGTGGAGGATCAGGTCCTTGCCGCCCACCCAGGGTTGCAGTTCCCCCCGGTAAACGATGCGGATCGTCTCCGGGACGCGCATCCAAATCTGGCCGGTCGCCATGGCGACGGCAATATCGGTGCTGCCCATGCCGGTCGCAAAGGCCCCCAACGCGCCGTAGGTGCAGGTGTGCGAATCGGCGCCGACGACGACATCGCCGGGCAGGACCAGGCCCTGTTCCGGCAGCAGCACATGCTCGATCCCCATGCGGCCCACATCGTAGAAATGGGGCATCTGCTGCGCCTGGGCAAATCGGCGCACCGTCCGGCACTGCTGCGCCGATTTGATGTCCTTGTTGGGGGCGAAATGGTCGTTGACCATCACCACCCGCTCCGGGTCGAACACCCGCTCCACACCCAGTCGCTCAAACTCGCGGATGGCGATGGGCGCGGTGATGTCGTTGCTCAACACCACATCCACCCGCACGTCCACAAACTGTCCCGCCCGCACGGATTGGCCCCCGTGGGCGGATAGGATTTTCTCGGCCAACGTTTTCCCCATACTCCGACCCCCAATCCATCAACTACCAATTCCCCCTCTTGGCCGCAATGAGCCGGTTCAGGGCAAACATGTACGCTTTGGCGCTGGCAACCACAATGTCGGTATCGGAGCCGCGCCCGCTGAACACCCGCAGCTCGTCGCCGTTGCGCCGGATCGGTTCCTCGGCCTGGATGCGGATCGTCACCCGGCCCACGGCGTCCATCCCCTCGGTGATGGCCTGGATGGAGAATTCCAAGAGCTCGTTCGGCTCGCCGATGACGCGGTTGATGGCCCGGTACACGGCGTCCACCGGCCCGGTCCCGTGGTCGGCGTCGGTGTGGACCACCCCATCCGGCCCCCGGATGCTGACCGTGGCCGTGGGGATGCTGTGGTCGCCGCACGAAACCTGGACGTGCTCCAGGCGGTAGGTTTCCTCAAAGAAGGTCTGCACCTCATCGGCGATGATGGCTTCCAGGTCGCGGGTGTCCACCGTCTTTTTCTTGTCGGCCACCTCCAGGAACCGCTCGTAGACCTGCTCGAACTGTTCCTTATCCAGGCTGTAGCCCAGTTCGGCCAGGCGATGGCGCAACCCGGCCCGCCCCGACCGGGCCGAAAGCACGATTTCCGAATCGGGCACGCCCACGTCGCGGGGATTGATGATCTCGTAAGTGGTCCGCTCCTTGAGCACGCCGTCTTGGTGGATGCCCGATGAGTGGGCAAAGGCGTTGCGGCCCACGATGGCCTTGTTGGGCTGGACGGGGATGCCGGTCAATTGGCTGACCAGGCGGCTGACCGGGTAGATGCGCCGGGCGTCAATGCGCGTATCCACATTGAACAGATCGCGGCGGGTGCGGAGGGCCATGACCACCTCTTCCAGCGACGTATTGCCCGCCCGCTCGCCGATGCCGTTGACCGTCACCTCCACCTGCCGTGCCCCGGCCCGCACCCCGGCCAGGGTGTTGGCCGTAGCCATGCCCAAGTCGTCGTGGCAATGAACCGAGATGGTAGCCCGATGGATGTTCGGTACGTTTTCAATAATGCCCCGGATGAGCGCGCCAAACTCCTCCGGCGTGGTGTAGCCGGTCGTGTCGGGGATGTTGACCACCGTTGCTCCGGCGTCAATGACCGCTTCCAGCACGCGGTAGAGATACTCCGGGTCGGCGCGGCCGGCGTCCTCGGTGTAGTACTGCACATCCTCTACGAATTTCTTGGCATATTTGACGGCATCCACGCCCCGCTCCAATGCCTCCTCCGGCGTCATGCGCAGCTTGTAGCGGATGTGTACGTCAGAGACACCCAGACCGGTGTGGATGCGGGGCCGGACGGCATCCTGCAACGCCTCGGCGGCCACCTCAATATCCTTGCGGTTGGCCCGCGTCAGCCCGCAGACCACACAGTTGCGGATCTCCTGGGAGATGCGCTGCACGGCCCGGAAATCGCCCGGCGACGAGATGGGGAACCCGGCCTCAATGATGTCCACCCCCATCTCTTCCAGCGTGCGGGCGATTTCAACCTTTTCGTCAATGTTCAGCGCAGCCCCCGGCGATTGCTCCCCGTCACGCAAGGTTGTATCAAAAACCTGTACAATGTCGGGAATGTCAACCCCGCTTTCGTCCATATTCCCTCCTTTACCAACCTACCAGTTCTGTGGGCGAAGGGCGCGGACGGCTGCTCCGGCCTGCCACATTTCCGATTCGCGCATCTGGCGCAGTTCTTCGTCCAGCCTGTCCTTGTAATCGGGTGCGCTGTTGGCTTCCAGGACGATGCGCGTCTCCTCGCCGGAAACAACGCTCTGGTACAGCTCCTCGAACAGCGGCTCCACCGCCGCCCGGAAGCGGGGCAGCCAATCGAGGGCACCGCGCCGGGCGGTCGCGCTGCAATTCTCATACATCCAGTCCATGCCGTTCTGATCCACCAAGCGGATGAGGCTCTGGGTCAACTCCTCCACCGTCTCGTTGAACGCCTCGCTAGGGCTGTGACCGTGCCGCCGCAGGGTGTAGTACTGGGCCTCCATGATACCCGCCAGCGCACCCATCAGCACCCCCCGTTCTCCGGTCAGGTCGCTGTAGACCTCTTTTTTGAAAGTAGTGGGAAAAAGATAACCGGAGCCGATGGCAATACCCACGGCCAGCGTCCGCTCCAGGGCGCGGCCTGTGTAATCCTGCTCCACGGCGTAACTGCTGTTGATGCCGCTCCCGGCCAAAAAGTTGGCCCGCACGCTGGCCCCCGATCCCTTGGGGGCGACCAGGATCACGTCCACATAGTCGGGCGGCACAATGCCGGTCTGATCCTTGTAGACGATGCCAAAGCCGTGGGAAAAGTAGAGGGCATCGCCTTCTTTGAGGGCCGGTGCGATGCGGGGCCAGAGGATCATCTGGGCCGCATCGGAGACCAGGTACTGGATGATGGTCCCTCGCGCCACCGCCTCTTCCCAGGGAAAGAGTGTTTCGCCGGGAACCCAGCCGTCGGCCAGGGCCTTTTCCCAAGACCGCTTGCGCTCCGGGTCGCCGCCGACGATGACCCGGATGCCGTTATCCCGCATGTTGAGGGCCTGGGCCGGGCCTTGCACGCCGTAACCCAACACGGCCACCACCTCGTCCTTGAGCACCTCCCGCGCCTTTTCCAGCGGGAACTCCTCTCGCGTCACCACTTCTTCAATCACGCCGCCAAAATCAATCTTTGCCATTTTCCTCACCCCCTCCTAATTCATTCTTTCGTTCTTTCCAATTCGTTCTTTCCAATTCGTTCTTTCTAATTCGTTCTTTTCCTAATTCGCTGTAGCTTCCCCATTGCCGCTGCGGACCATAGCCACGCGCCCGGTGCGGGCCAGTTCCTTGATGCCATAGGGTTGCAACAAGCCGATGAGCGAATTCACCCGACTCTCCGGCCCGGTGATTTCAACGGTCAGGGATGCCGTACCGACATCTATCACGCGGGCGCGAAAGATGTTCGCCAGTTCAATGATTTCCGAACGAGTCCCCGGTCCGGCATTGACCTTGATCAACGCCAGCTCCCGGACCACCGTAGGCTGATGGCTCACATCCACCACCTCCGTCACGTTGATCAGCTTATTGAGCTGCTTGACCACCTGCTCCACGATGCGCTCATCACCGCCGACGACGATGGTCATGCGCGAGATACCGGGCGTTTCGCTGTGTCCAACGCTCAGGCTTTCAATGTTATAGTTGCGGCGGCGGAACAGACTCGAAACCCGGTTCAGGACGCCGGGTTTGTTCTCCATGAGGGCGATCAATGTGTGCTTCATCTCATCCTCCTCTCAAAACCTCACGGTGCTCGGCCCAGATTACAGCCCGTGCCCCGCGCCGGATCGCATCCGGCACGGACGGCAACCTTCTCTACTGCCGATCGGCCTGGGGGCGGCGGATCATGTCGTTGACCGGCGCGCCGGGGGCGACCATGGGATAGACGTTCTCCTCTTGGACAATGTGGAAATCAATCAAAACCGGGCCGTCGGTCTCGATGGCCTGGGCGATGGCCGCCTCTACCCGATCTCGCTCGCGTACCGTCAGCCCCAGGATGCCGTAAGCTTCGGCCACTTTTGCAAAATCGGGGGCCAGCAGGGGCGTACCCGAATAGCGACCTTCGAAGAAGAGCTGCTGCCACTGGCGAACCATGCCCAGATAGCCGTTGTTCAGCAGGGCGATCTTGATGGGCAGCCGCTCCTGGACCACCGTCGCCAATTCCTGAATGTTCATCTGGAAACCGCCGTCGCCGACCGTGACCCACACCGGCACATCGGGCAGACCCATTTGGACGCCGATGGCTGCCGGCAAGGCAAAGCCCATGGTTCCCAGTCCGCCGGAGGAGATCAACCCCCGTCGCCGCGTGTGGGTGAAATACTGGGCTTCCCACATCTGGTTCTGGCCCACGTCGGAGACCATGACCGCATCGCCTTGTGTGGCCTGCCAGATCTGGCGGACGACATACTGGGGGATCAGGTCCTCACTTTCGCGTCGCAGAATATCCCGCCGGGCCGATTCCTCCCGCCAGGCCCGGATGCGTTCCTGCCAAGCAGGGCGGCGTTGGGCCTGCACCTGGGGGACAAGGCGGGGCAGTACATCCTTCAGGTCGCCGACGATGGATAGATCGGGCGTCACATTTTTGCCGATCTCTGCCGGGTCTATGTCTACATGGATGATTTTGGCCTCCCGCGCAAAGAACCGCACGTCACCTGTGAGCCGGTCGTCGAAGCGGCAGCCCAACGAAATCAACAGGTCGGCTTCGCTCAACGCCTGGTTGGTGTAGGCTTCGCCGTGCATCCCGGCCATGCCCAAGCACAGGGGATGGGTTTCCGGCATGGCGCCGATGCCCAACAGGGTGGTGACCACCGGCAAGTCCGCCTTTTCAACCAGGGCCAGCAACGCATCCTCCGCTCCGGCCAGTACGATCCCGTGTCCGGCAATGACCAGCGGTCGGGCCGCCTCGTCAATCATGCGGGCCGCCATCTCAATCTCGTCGCCGAACTCGTTGGGGGGCAGCCGGTAGCCCGGCAGGTTCACCTCGTCGGGGTAGACGTAATCAATTTCGGCGGCTTGGGCGTCTTTGGCGATGTCAATGAGCACCGGACCGGGCCGCCCCGTGCGGGCGATGTAGAACGCCTCTTTGATCACCGTCGGCAGCTCTTCGGCTTCGGTAACCAGGTAATTGTGCTTGGTGATGGGCAGGGTGATGCCGGTGATGTCGGTCTCTTGGAAGGCATCGGTGCCGATGACCGGCGTGGGGACCTGCCCGGTGATGGCCACCACCGGCGATGAATCCATGTAGGCCGTCGCCAACCCCGTGACCAGGTTGGTCGCCCCCGGACCGGAGGTGGCGATGCAGACGCCCACCTTGCCTGTGGCGCGGGCGTAGCCGTCGGCGGCGTGGGCCGCGCCCTGTTCGTGCCGTGTCAGCACATGGTGGATGGGATAGTCGGGCAGGGCGTGGTACAGGTGGATCACCGCTCCCCCGGAAATGCCGAAAATGGTGTCCACCCCCTCGCGCACCAGACTCTCCCAAACCGCTTGCGCTCCTGTTAGTTTCATTTGTCTTCTCTCCCCCTTCCCCGAAAATAATGCGGGCCGTCCGCGAATCGGGCGCGAATACACGAATGCACGAATGCGCCCGGCCCGATGGCGAGTTCCCAACTTGCGCAAAGAAAATCGCGGTTGGAACCGCCAAGACGCCAAGAGCGCGAAGGTCTCCCTTTTTTCCTTCCCTTTGCGCCCTTTGCGCCTTTGCGGTTCAAATCTCCGGAACCGCCAGAGCGGGCCGTCCACAAAGCGGGCGCGAATATACGAATGCACGAATGCGCCCGGCCCGGTGGCGCAAGGAAATCGCGGTTGGAACCGCCAAGACGCCAAGAGCGCGAAGGTCTTCTTTTTCTTCTTTCCTTTGCGGCCTTTGCGCCTTTGCGGTTCAAATCTCCGGGACCGCCAAAGCGGGCCGTCCACGAAGCGGGCGCGAATACATGAATGCGTGAATGCGCCCGGCCCGGTGGCGCAAGGAAATCGCGGTTGGAACCGCCAAGACGCCAAGAGCGCGAGGGTCTTCTTTTTCTCTTTCCTTTGCGGCCTTTGCGCCTTTGCGGTTCAAATCTTCAGAACCGCCAAAGCGGGCCGTCCCCGAAGCGGGTGCGAATGCACGAATGCGCGAATACGCCCGGCCCGGTGGCGCAAGGAAATCGCGGTTGGAACCGCCAAGACGCCAAGAGCGCGGAGGTTTTCTTCTTTCCTTTGCGTCTTTTGCGCCTTTGCGGTTCAAATCTCCAGAACCGCCAAAGCGGGCCGTCCACGAAGCGGGCGCGAATATACGAATGCACGAATGCGCCCGGCACCGACGGTGTGCCGGGGAACGGTCCGCTTCCTCGCCAGTTTATCGCAAATCTGGGTGGTTGTCCAGGGGCAGGAGGGAGTATTTAGCAAGCGGCTTACTAGGCCGTCGGGGAACGGCCCTGGGGCCTAGTCATGCTTGCACCCTGGGGAAGAGCGGCGGAGGTGCACAGCGCTTCTTCCGTCGGAAGGTAGATGGTACCGGCTTTCACGCCGCCGCGAGCAGGGTTCGCCGAGGGGCGGCTTGATCTCATCCCTCGGCGTCCCTGCGGTGAAGCGGGCAGCTCATGGTGTCTCGGCATTCAGCGCATCCAACAGCAGCCCTTTGAAACGGTCCAGGGTGATGGGATGACAGCGGACCGGAAGCCCGGTCCAGTCAAAGATCTCCAAGATGTCTTCCACTTTCTCGGTCTGGTATATCTCGGCCACGTTCAGGGCGTCCAGCACCACGATCTCGTCGTAGAAGCCGGGAAAGTTGGCATTGGCATCGGCCTTATCCCACCCCACGTAGCGTTGGTAGATGGTCTTCCAGTTGCGGAGCCAGCCCGGCGTGAACCAGAGAACCCTGGTTTCATCGCCGTTGGCAGCGATCTGATTCCGCTCCTCCTTACCGGCCAGCATGTCATAACCGTAGTCGGCCTGCACCCGTTTGATGCGCGGGTCCTGCTCGCGGATGATGTCGTCAATGCGCCGCAGTGGGTCCTCCGTGCTGACAAAGCATTTGCCCCCTTGAACGACGATGATCTTGTCCGGATCGCAAATTTTGAGGGCCTTTTGTAGCTGGGCGGTCAGTCGCTCCTCCAGACGGTCGGTTTTGATGTGCAAACCGGCAGGGATGTAAAAGATCTTTTTGGCGTCTAAAAACCCCTCTTCCTGCAGGTAGCTCAGCTCCGGCTGCAGGATGGCGCAAGCTACCAAACAGTGATCGCGAAAAGATGTTTTCCGTGCCATGCTTTTCCCTCACTCTTGCATCTGCTCCAATACGCGGATAATCCGCAATATCGTTTCGTTGACCGGAGTCGGAATGCCGTGTTCCCGCCCCAGGGCAACCACCTTGCCCGCAAACATTTCAATCTCCGTTTTGCGCCCGGCCTCAATATCTTGCAACATGGAGGTTTTGCCCTGGGGTGAAAGGGTATGGAGCACTTTCACCCACTCGGTGATGTCCTGCTCCGTCAGATTGATGCCTTTCGCCTGGGCCAGGGTGATCACCTCTGCCATCAGGCTCCGCATCAACGCTTGCGCCTCCGATGACGTTTGGAAGACACCATAAGGCGCACGCAGCACCGCCGAGGAAGGGTTCATCCCCACGTTGACCATAAACTTCCACCACATGGCCCGTAGCATATCCTCCGGGATTTCATAGGGGATGCCCGCCCGCTCAAAGGCGGTCCGGACGCGCCGGACACGGGGACCGAGTCGGCGGTTATCCGCCTCGCCGAAGAACACCCGTCCCAAACTACTGTAGGTGATGCGGTTCCCCCGGCGCACACCGTCGATGCCTACCGCCACGGCATAAAGCACCTTTTCCGCGCCGTAGGCTGCCGCCAGCACCTCCTCGCTATCCAGCCCGTTCATCACCGAGAGGATGGTTGTCTGTGCCCCGACGACATTTCGCAGATCGTGGACCGCCTGGGGCAAATGGTGGAATTTGACGGCGACCATGATCAGGTCGGCGGGAGGGCCGTCTTCCTCGACACGGCGGACAGGGATGCGATAGGGCACGCCGTTCACCACCAGGCCCTCCCGCTCAAGCCGCGCCGCCCGTTCCCCCTCGGCAATCAGGACGGTAGAGAACCCTTCGGCCTCAAAGAATTTGGCAGCATACGCTGCGCCGATGGCTCCTGCTCCTATAATGGCAACCCGCTCAATCTCTTTCATGATTCCCTCATCTCTCGTGGACAACGAGCACCCGACCCCGCTGGCCCCCTTGCAGGATGCGTTGGATCTCTTGCTCCAGATCCGCCAGGGTTCGCTCGGCGGCCAACCGCTCCAGCGCATCGGGTTTCCACTCCCCGGCCAGTTTCTGCCATAGCCGCCGCCGTAGATCCATGGGGCAGCTCTGCGAATCTATCCCCAACAGGCTCACCCCCCGCAGGATAAAAGGATACACCGTTGTTGCGAATTCCGGCGAAGCGACCAGACCGCAACAGGTGACGGCTCCATGGAGGGCTGTGGATTTGAGGGCCGAGGCCAGGTACGCGCCACCGACGGTATCCAGCACCCCGGCCCACCGCCCTTTGAGCAAAGGGCGGGGTGAATCGTCCAGTACTTCCTTGCGGTCTATGACCTCCGCCGCTCCCAACCCGCGGAGGAACGGTTGAGCCTCTGCTTTGCCCGTGGCAGCAACCACCCGATACCCCACTTTGCTCAGGATGGCGACGGCCAGGCTGCCCACGCCACCGCTGGCCCCCGTGATCAAGATGTCGCCTCGGTCGGGTGTTACCCCGGCCCATCGGAGTTTGTGGAGGGAGAGGGCTGCCGTGAACCCTGCCGTACCGAGGATCATGCTTTCTCGCAGGGTCAGGTTGGCGGGCAAGGGAACTACCCACTCTGCCGGGACGCGGATGTATTGGCCCCATCCGCCGGGGGTATTCATGCCCAGATCGTAGCTGGTGACGATGACCGGATCGCCGGGGCGGAACTCGTCACTCCGGCTCGATTCAACGACGCCGGCGGCGTCAATGCCCGGCGTGTGGGGGTAGCGGCGCGTCACGCCTCGGTGCCCTGTGGCAGAAAGGGCATCTTTGTAATTCAGGGAGGAAAAATGAACGCGGATCAGCACCTCACCGGGGGGCAGGTCCGCCAGGGACCGCTCCTCAACCCGCCGAGAAAAGGAGCCATCCTCCATCTCACGGACTACCAACGCTTGGAACGATCTTTTTTCGGTCATGCTCACACCTCAACGGCCCAGCACCCGCAGCAACCGATCCGGATAGTCGCTGATGATGCCGTCCACACCCAGATCCAACAGCCGACGCATGTCCGACTCCTCGTTAATGGTCCAAGCATGGACTTGGAGACCTCGCTTGTGGGCCGCCTCTACGAAACGGGGGGTCAATACATGCACCCCTTTGCGGTATTCGGGGACCTGGGCTGCCTGTGCCGCCGGGCTGTAGGCTGCTTCCAAATGGAATGTGCCCAGCGCCAACAGGGTTACCATTTCGTTCTGCGCTGCAGCCGTCGCCACCTCCGGGCATCGGCTGCGAAAATCCCGGATGGTCGGATCGTCGAACGAGACGACCAACACTTTGTCCTCCATGCCGTAAGCGCGGATGAGCCGACAGAAGGAAGCGGTGATGGAAGGTTCGGACTGTTTGATCTCAATGTTCAGGGGCATGTCGGGGAAAGCCGCAAAGACCTCCTCCACCGTGGGGACGGTGATGCCTTGACCGCGATAGGGATAGGTCTGGCCACCGTCATCGGTCCAGTTGTAACCGGCGTCCAGGGCTTTGATCTGCTCCAGGGTCAGGGCGTGGACCGCACCGGAGCCGTCGGTGGTGCGGTCCACGGTGCGGTCGTGCATCACCACCGGCACACCGTCGGCAGTGCTGTGGATGTCCATCTCCAGCACGTCCGCACCCAGGGAGGCGGCTTGCTCAAAGGCATAGAGGGTATTTTCCGGCCATAGGCCCTTGCCGCCGCGGTGGGCCATGACCAAAGGGGCATGGTCAAACTGTGTGAAAAAGGGTCGCTCGGCGGCCGGTCGGGCCGTTAGGGCCAGGATGGCATACACGCCGACCAACGCAAGGAGGACGGTGAGCAGCCCTTTCAGCAGGAGACAACCTATCCGTTTCATGCATTTTGTCCGTCACGGCACGGAGAACGGTCTGCGCTATAGGTTGGCCAAATCCAGGGACAACCCCAAGCCCAGGTCGGGCAGCGGCTCCTCATCCTCCTCTTTGCCAAAGTGGATAGACTCCGATTCGTCATTCAGGACTTCTACCGACAGCCCCAGTGATTGCAATTCTTTGACCAGGACGCGGAACGATTCGGGGACGCCCGGTTCGACGATCTCTTCGCCCTTGACGATGGCTTCGTAGGTCTTGGTCCGGCCTTGCACGTCGTCCGATTTGACGGTCAGCATCTCCTGCAGGGTGTAGGCCGCGCCGTAAGCTTCCAACGCCCAGACCTCCATCTCGCCGAACCGCTGACCGCCGAATTGGGCTTTGCCGCCCAGGGGCTGTTGCGTCACCAGGGAGTAGGGGCCGGTGGAGCGGGCGTGCACTTTGTCCTCCACCAGGTGGGCCAATTTCATCATGGAGATAATGCCCACCGTCACCGGTTGATCAAAGGGTTCGCCCGTCTTGCCGTCGTAGATGATCATTTTGCCGGTCACGGGCATCGGCTCGCCGGTCAGGCGGCTCAAGCGCAAGGCGAGGGCCGTCACCTCCCGGTCGTCTTCCGGTAGATCCAAAGGTATGTCCTGGGGCCAGGGCCTCCCCCGCTGCGCAAACTCCTCGGCTACCGCTTTGATCCACTCACGCAGGCAGACTGCCTTGGCCCGCTCCCGCCGGGCGGCCCGCTGGGCTTGTGGTACGGGATCAAAGGTAAAGGAGATCAGCTCAGACGGCTCATAGCCTTGCTCCCGCAACCACGCTTGGAGCACGGCCTGCCGGGCGTAGGTGCGGTCACGGGCCAGCAGATCGTCATCAAACTCGCCTCCGCCCAACCATTCCAAAAGGTAGTAGGTCAACACTTCATCCTCAACGACCGATTCGGGATCAATCTCTACCTCTTTGGCCCATTCCCAAGCCCGCTCAACAAAAATGCTCCAAGCGCGGTCCATCAACCAAGCGCGGGCCAGCTCGGCCTCTATCTCAACCTCGTCGGCGCCGTCAAAGACCGGCGAAGTCGCCTTGAACCCCAATCGGTCGGCGGCCCAACCTAGGTGCGTTTCCAAAATCTGGCCGATGTTCATCCGGGCCGGGACACCCAAGGGGTTGAGGATCAGTTCTACCGGTGTCCCATCGGCCAGGTACGGCATATCCTCAATGGGCACGATCTGGCTGATGACCCCTTTGTTGCCGTGGCGACCGGCCATTTTGTCGCCCTCGGTGATCTTGCGCCGTTGGGCGACCATAACCCGCACCGACTGCTCCACTCCGGCCTTCATGTCGCGGTGCTCTTCGCGGCTGAACTCCTTGATGTCAACCACAATGCCGTGCTCACCGTGGGGCATCCGCAGGCTGGAATCTTTGACTTCGCGGGCCTTTTCCCCAAAGATGGCCCGCAGGAGCTTCTCCTCCGGCGTTAGCTCGGTCTCGCCTTTGGGCGTGATCTTGCCCACCAGCACGTCGCCCGGCCCCACCTCGGCACCGATGCGGATGATGCCCCGTTCGTCCAGGTCTTTCAAGGCATCTTCGCCCACGTTGGGGATGTCGCGGGTGATCTCCTCCGGCCCCAATTTGGTATCGCGGGCTTCTATTTCGTATTTTTCAATATGGATTGAGGTGAATTTATCGTCACGGACGATCTGCTCGCTGACCAAAACGGCATCCTCATAGTTGCCTCCTTCCCAGCTCATAAAGGCAACCAAGACGTTCTGGCCCAGCGCCAGCTCACCGCGCTCGGTGGACATGGAATCGGCCAAGACATCGCCTTTTTCAACCTGCTGCCCCTTGAAGACGATGGGCCGTTGGTCCATACAGGTACTCTGGTTGGAGCGGCGGAAACGGCGCAGTTTGTAGACGCGGCGTCCGTTAGCCCCCTGCACCACAATGGCATCGCCGGAGACGTTGACGACCTCCCCCGCTTCCTCGGCGATGACGATCTGACCGGAGTCGATGGCAACCTGTCTTTCCACACCGGTACCGACCAGAGGGGCTTCCGGCTGCACCAGGGGAACCGCCTGCCGCTGCATGTTGGACCCCATCAGGGCGCGGTTGGCGTCGTCATGTTCCAAGAAGGGGATGAGGGCAGCCGTAACACCCACGATCTGCTTGGGCGATACGTCCATATAGTCCACCGCCGTCACCGAGGTCTCCATGAACTCCTGACGCCGACGGACGGAAACCTGGTCGTGGACGAATTGGCCTTCTTCATCCAGTTCGGCGTTGGCCTGGGCGATGGTGTACTGATCCTCCTGATCGGCGGAGAGGTACACGATTTCGTTCGTCACCATAGGTCGGATCTTGATCTCCGGTAGCTGATCAAAGAGGCTTTCCAGCCGCTCGGCAGTAGCTTCATCCACCCGCTGGTTCTTCTCAACAATGATCTCACCGCTCACAGGGTCCACGATGCGCTCTCGGACGGTTTTGCCCACCACGCGCTCTTTGCGGTTGGGAACGGAATGGATCACCTTGCGATAGGGTGTCTCGATAAAGCCAAAGTCGTTGATGCGGGCGTAGGTCCCCAGGGAGCCGATGAGGCCGATGTTGGGGCCTTCCGGCGTCTCAATGGGACAGATGCGACCATAGTGGGAGTGGTGCACGTCGCGCACGTCAAACCCGGCCCGTTCCCGCCGCAGGCCCCCCGGCCCCAACGCGCTGAG
This sequence comes from uncultured Anaerolineaceae bacterium, assembly GCA_964593865.1. Taxonomy (GTDB): domain Bacteria; phylum Chloroflexota; class Anaerolineae; order JAAYZQ01; family JAAYZQ01; genus CAZQKE01. The sequence continues at coordinate 31,490 of CAZQKE010000127.1, forward strand.
GCGGCGTTTATGGGTCAATTCGTCCAGGGGGTTGGTCTGCTGCATGAACTGAGAAAGCTGGCTGCCGCCAAAGAATTCGCGCACGGCAGCGACCACAGGCCGCACATTGATCAACGAGATCGGCGTCAGCTGATCGCGCTCGCGGATGCTCATCCGCTCCCGCACGACCCGTTCCATGCGCAGCAGGCCGATACGCAGCTGATTTTGGACCAGCTCCCCCATAGTTTTGACCCGGCGGTTGCCCAAATGGTCAATGTCATCCGGCCCTTCAACACCGTTGTTGATCTGGATGATCCGCTCAACAACTTTGGCCAGGTCCTGGGGAGTCAGAGTCCGCCTTTCCAGAGGCACTTCCAACCCCAAGCGGGTGTTGAGTTTGTATCGCCCTACCCGGGCCAGGTCATAACGGCGCGGGGAAAAGAGGAGGGCGTCCAAAAAATTCTTGGCATTCTCCAGGGTGGGCGGATCACCGGGGCGCAGCTTTTTGTAAAACTCAATCAGGGCTTCTTCCTGGCTCTTGGTCGGATCGCGTTCTATGGTGGCCATGATATAGGGGTGATCGGGCATAGTATCTGCCTGCTCAAAGAGTGCAAGCAGCTCCTCGTCGGTGCCAAAGCCCACCGCCCGCAACAGGATCGTCACCGGCAGTTTCCGCTTGCGATCCACCTTGACCGAGATGACATCCCGCTTGGAGGTTTCAAATTCCAGCCAAGCCCCCCGGTTGGGGATGAGCTTCGCCATACACATCGTCCGGCCCGTGATGCGGTCCTCTTCTACGGTGAAGTAGACCCCCGGCGAGCGGATGAGCTGACTCACCACGACCCGTTCCGCACCGTTGATGATAAAGGTGCCGGTATCGGTCATCAACGGGAAATCGCCCATGAAAACGTCTTGCGTTATCCACTCGCCGCTTGCCCGGTGGAACAGGGCAATGCTGACATAGAGGGGCGCAGCGTAGGTGATGTCCCGCTCCAGGCACTCCTGCTGGGTGTATTTCGGTTCCTCAAAGCGGTAATCCAGACCGAATTCTTTGTTGATCTCTTCGTCAAAACCCGGCAGGTAAAGGGCCAGGTCGCCGTTGAAGCTCTCAATGGGGGAAATTTCGTCAAATAGCTCCCGCAATCCTACCTCTTGGAACCAGCGGTAGGAATTGATTTGGGTTTGGATCAGATTAGGCAAGGGCAATACTTCGGGAATACGCGCATACGATTTGCGTCGCACTTGATTGGGCATTCGTTCCACTCCTTGACAAGCAGCCAGGACCGGCTCCGCTCCGGTCAAAATGGGGTTGCTCTCTACACCTGTAACCGTGTACCGGGGAAACCTCCACGTCGTTGGAGGGAAGAAGCAGGCTGCAAAACGTTTAGCATCAAGGTCGAACTCGTCAGGCACACAGAATGATCCGCGGCCTTTGCCGACCGCGAATGCCCATTATATGCACCATCCCGTCCCTTGTCAAATTTGCACAAGGGGATGGCATTTCCCGCATTTCCCTCAAGGTGCACCTGCGTAGGCGGATGCCCGGCCTCAGGCCGCTTTCAATCTCCTGGGGACGACATCCGCCTGGGTGATAGCCGGGCAGCCACTGGAAAAAGTGACCGAATTGTGTTATAATCCGGCAGCCGCCGGGCGACGGCCATCCGGCAGAGCGAACTCACACGGAAAGGCTGCTGGTATGAAGACGCAAAAGGGAGTATTCATCGGACTGCTGGCCCTGGTCTTGGTCTTTGCCTTGTGGGGGGGTGGGGCATTGGCTCAGGGCACACCCACTGCCGAGCCGGACCGGGCAGTGGTCCGTTTTATCCTCTTTTACAGCGATACTTGCCCCCATTGTCACAAGGTGATGACCGAGTACCTACCTACCGTCTACGAAAAGTATGGTGATCAGGTTGAGTACAAATACCTGAACATCCACAACAACACCGATTTGTACATGACCATGCTGGCCGTGGAGACCAAGCTGGGCGTTCCCCCGGACCGGCAGGGTTATGTTCCGACCTTGGTCATCGGCGACAAGGTGTTGATCGGCGGTGATGAGATCCCGGCCAAGCTGGAAGGCTACATTGACGAGTACCTGGCCCAGGGCGGCGTGGATTTCGTCTCGTTGGAAGACCTACCCACGGTGGTTGTGCCCACGCCGCCGCCGTCGGTTCAGCTCCTGGTCTTTTTGGACCCCAACCATGCCGATTTTGACCGGCTCAACAGTCTGATCACCTCCCTGGGGCAAAAGTACGGGAGCAGTTTGCAACCCTATGCCGTGGACATTTCCCAGGCGGAAAACGCGGCCCGGTTGCAAGAGCTGCACCGGGCCCTGGGCGTGGAAGATGCCCCGCCCGGCACGCCGGAGGTCCTCATCGGGCGCACCTTGTTGGTGGGCATTGAAGAAATTGAATCCCGCTTGCCCGATATGGTCGCCCAGGCGTTGGCCGAAGGCGGTTCGGCCATCCCGCCCTGGGAGGAACTGGTCGGCCAGTCCGAATCCACGCCGCCGACGGCGGGCGGGGAACCCCCACCGATCCACATGGCCTATTTTGAAAAGGCCGGCTGCCAGGAATGCGCCCGCGCTACCTACGACCTGCAAGTGGTCCAGGAGCGTTACCCCCAGGTGGTCGTCGAGCGTTTTGCCATTGAGGACAATGAGAGCAAGGAACTCAACGCCTGGCTGTGCAAAAAGTACGGCGTGCCGGAGGAAAAATACCTGACGACGCCCATGATCTTTGTCGGGCAGGATGTCCTCGTCGGTGAGGAAGCCACCTTGCAGAACATGCTGGCCGCCGTGGAAAAGTATGCCGCCACCGGGGCAGAACCGACCTGGTCCGACTTTGAGCCGGGCCAGGGTCAGGACATCATCCTGGGCGTGTTGGGCAAATTCGGCGTGTTGGGTGTCCTGGTGGCCGGGCTGGTGGACGGCCTCAACCCCTGCGCCTTTGCCACCCTGGTCTTTTTCATCTCCTACCTGACCTTTACAGGCCGCCGGGGGCGCGATATTCTGTTTGTGGGGCTTTCCTTCGCCCTGGGCGTCTTTGTGACCTACCTGCTGGTGGGCGTGGGCCTGCTCACGCTCATCCAGTCGCTGAGCTACATCGCCGTCCTGGGGCAGATCGTGTACGCCATCACCATCCTGTTGTGTGTGGTGCTGGCGATTTTCACCTTCCGCGATTTTACCAAAGCCCGCCGGGGCCAGCACAGCGAAATGACCATCAAACTGCCGGTCGGCATCCGGCGGCGCATCAACAAGGTCATCCGCGAGAACGCCAAGACCCGCGCTTTTGTGGCGATGGCCTTTGTCACCGGCTTCATCGTCTCCCTGCTGGAGCTGGCCTGCACCGGGCAGGTTTACCTGCCGGCCATCATGTACACCCTCAGTGTACCGGAACTGGCCGATAAAGCCTTTTTCTACCTGCTTCTCTACAATATCATGTTCATCCTGCCCCTCATCGTCGTCTTTGTCCTGGCCTATTTCGGCACGTCGTCGGAGCAACTGGGCAATTTCGTCAACCGCCACACGGCGACGATCAAATTCCTCACCGGCCTGGTTTTCATCGGCCTGGCGATGTGGATGACCTGGGCGTTGGCCCATGCTTTGGCCATTGTCTCCCCCTGGAACCGGCTGCTGATGGCCGGGGTGCCGGTCGTCGTCGCCGTGGGGGTGGCGGTCTTGCTCTACCGGGATAAACGCGCCCCGGCCAAGGCGACGGCCCGGAAAGGGGGCAGGGCATGACCGAGCGGCTGTACTATGACGACGCCTACCGCACCCGCTTTGAGGCCGCCGTGGTGGAGCGGTTGGCGTGGGAAGGCCGCCCGGCGGTCGTGCTGGACCGCACCGCCTTTTACCCCACCGGCGGCGGCCAGCCCCACGACACCGGCGCGTTGAACGGCGTCCCCGTGGTGGATGTGATCACCCGCGAAGGGGATGAGGCCGTGATCCACGTCTTGGCCGCGCCCCTGGAAGCGGAGCGGGTGGTCGGCGAGGTGGATTGGACGCGCCGTTTTGACCTGATGCAGCAGCATACCGGCCAACATGTCCTTTCTGCGGCCTGCGTTGAGCGGCTGGGGGCCAACACCGTCGGCTTTCACCTTTCCGGCGGGTATGCGACCGTGGACCTGGACCGCGCCCCCCTGGGCGAGGAGGAGCTGGCCGATGTGGAAGCGTTGGCCAACGCCATCGTCTTTGAGAACAGGGCGGTGACGACGCGCTGGGTCCCCGATGAGGAGGTTCCTGCCCTGCCGCTCCGCAAGCCGGTGGCGCACAAAGGGCCGGTGCGCATCGTGGAGATCGCCGATTTTGACTGCTCTGCCTGCGGGGGAACCCATGTGCGGGCCACGGGCGAGATCGGCCTGATCAAGATCACCCGCAGCGAGCGGCGCGGCGGGGAGACCCGCCTGGAATTCCTGTGCGGGGGCCGCGCCCTGGCCGATTATCGGGCCAAGAACGCCCTGCTGCTCAAGCTGGCCGCCGAATTCACCGTGGGCCATTGGGAGATCCCCGACCTGGTGCATCGCCTGGCCGCCGAACTCAAAGAGACCCGCCGGGAACTGCGCCGCAGCCGCGACGCCCTCCTGGACGCCCAGGCGGCTGCCTTGTGGCAGGGGGCGGCCCCGGTGGGGGACGTGCGCCTGGTACGGGCCGAGTTGGAGGGGGAGCCGATGGACGCCCTCAAACACCTGGCCCAACGGCTCATGGAGCACCCCCGCACCGTGGCCTTGCTGGGCAGCCGCCATCCCACCGGGGAGACGAGCTACCTGGTCTTTGCCCGCTCCGACGACCTGGACCTGCCCATGGGCGACCTGCTGCGGGAGGCGTGCGCGGTCATCGGCGGGCGGGGCGGCGGGCGGCCCAACTTTGCCCAGGGGGGCGGCCCCCAGGGTGAGCGGCTGGCCGAGGCGTTGGAACAGGCGGCGCAGTCGCTGGGACGGAATGCGTAGCAGGAGAACCAAGACGCATAGGAGGTACGATGGTCCGCGAGATCGCACCCGGCATTTTCGTCGAACTGGAATATCACGGGGCCAATGTGGCCTTTATCGTCACCGGGGAAGGGGTGATCCTGATTGATACGCCCATGCTGCCCGACCAGGCCCGCGACTGGAACGAGGTCATCCGTCGGCACACCGACCAGGAGATCATCTATATCATCAACACCGACCACCACCGCGCCCACGTCATCGGCAACCAGTATTTCCCCACGGCCACCGTCATCGCCCATGAGCTGGCCTGGAAGGAGATGAAGAGCTACGGTGATAGCTTCCGCACCCGGCTGATCAACATGTACCGCGACCGCATTCCGGAGGCGGTGGAGGAGTGGAAGCGAACGCTGACCATCATCAAGCCGGAGATCACCTTCACCGGGCGGACCTACCTCTTCAAAGGGGACAAAGAGATCCACCTCATCCCCCTGGGCGGCCACACCCCGGCGACGACGGTCGTCTATTTCCCCCGCGAAAAACTGCTCTTCACCGGCGACCTGGTGGTGACCAACCGTCCGCCTTTCCTTTCCCAGGGGAACACCAAAGAGTGGCTGCAAGCCCTGACCTACCTGCGCAAGCTGCGCTACGATGTGCTCATTCCGGGGCACGGCGAGCTGACCGGCAAAGAGGCCACGGAGAAAATGTCCGAATTCCTGCGCCTGGTCCGCCGCAAAGTGCGCACCGCCTACCGCTCCGGGATGCCCAAGGCCGATACGGCCCGCAGCCTTTCCCACCTGATCCGCTTTTGGCCCATCCCGCCCTTTGAAAAGCCCAAAGCCGACCGCCGCTTCAAATCGGGCCTGGGCCGCGTCTGGAACGAGATGCGGGCCGAGGAAAGGGCCAAGGCCAAGAAATCTGCAGGCTAGCGGCCGACCTGGTACCGTTCGCCGCCGCGCAAGAGAGTCAGCACCGCCGCCAGATCATCCGGCAGCGGTGTCTCCAGTTCCACCGTGTGGCCTGTCAAGGGGTGCTTGAAGGCCAGACGGCGGGCGTGGAGGAACTGACGGGGCAAAGGCAAATGTGTCTTGCGTCGGCCGTACACCGCATCACCTACCACGGGATGGCCGATGGAGGCGAAATGGACGCGGATCTGGTGGGTGCGACCGGTGTGCGGTTCCGCTTCCACCAGCGAATAGTTGCCCGCCGCCGGACCGGTGGCATGGGCAAATTGCTCCAACACATGGTATTCGGTGATTGCTTCGCGCCCACCGGGGAGGACGGCCATTTTCTGCCGATGGCGGGGGTCGCGGCCGATGGGGGCTTCAATGCGCCCCCAAGCCGGTTGTAGGTGGCCGTCCAGAAGTGCTAGGTAGGCTTTGTAGACTTGGCGTTCTTTGAACTGCTGCTGTAACAGACGGCGGATTCGCTCGCTTTTGGCGATCAGGATGAGGCCGGAGGTGTCTCGGTCCAAGCGGTGGACAATGCCGGGGCGGTCGCCGCCGTCGGCCAGGGAAGGGCAGTGGGCCAAGACGGCGTTGACCAGGGTTCCCCCCTCATGGCCGGGCGCAGGATGGACGACCATGCCTGCCGGCTTGTCCACGACCAGCAAGGCTTCGTCCTCGTAGACGATGTTCAAGGGGATCGCTTCGGGCCGGGGGGCGGCTTCCTTTTCCTCCGGCAAGAGGACCAGAATCTGATCGCCGGGTCGGACTTTGTAGCTGGCCTTGGCCGGTTCGCCGTTGACCGTCACCATCTCCCTTTCAATGAGCCGCTGCGCAGCCGAACGGGAGAGATGGGGCACACGGGTTGCCAACAGTTTATCCAGCCTCAATCCCCCTTCCTGTGCCCGGAAGGCGATCTCGCGCTGCTCACTCATTCGTCCGTCGTCTCGGCCGTGGCGTGCTTTCGCTCCGCCTGCCAGAGGGTATAGGCCAGGATGGCTACTCCACCCACAACGCACATATCGGCCACGTTCCACACAGGCCAGATTTTGATGTCAAAAAAGTCGGTGACGTACGAGTAGGGCAAGGCATTCCATAGGCCGCCTGCTTGGGGGGCCAGGAGGATCACCGTACGCAGGCGATCAATGAGGTTGCCCAGCGCGCCGGTCAGCAGGAGAGGTGCGGCCAGGCGCAGTTGCCACATCTCGTCGGGGATGCGGGGATAATAGAGGACGATGCCTACGGCAACGCCCAGGTTGACCAGCATAAACAGCCAACCCAGCCCCGGCAACTGCCCAAAGGCCACGCCGGTATTCTGCACGTGGCTGATGGTGAAAAAGCGGGCCAGGGCCGGGATGGGCGCCCACATCTCGCCCACGGCCAGGTTTTGCCGAACCAACCACTTGCTCCCCTGGTCTACGGCCAGCAAGAGCAGTGTCAGCCCGATAAGCAGCATCCAGTTGCGGACGCGATGAGACGGCGGTCGACTCAAGGTTTCACCCACTCAGGCGGCTGCCCGTTGTTGGCAACGCAGGCACAAGGTGGCATAGGGTAACGCTTTCAGGCGGGCCGGGTCTATTTCGGCGCCGCACTGCTCGCAGATGCCATAGGTCCCTGCCTCAAAGCGGGCTAGGGCATCGTTGACTTGCACCAGGAGCTGCTTGGTGTTCTGGCGTAGGGCCAGATCCTTGGCCTGTTCAAACGCCTCGCTGGCATCGTCGGCCATGTGATTGCCGTAGCCCAGGCTTTCACTGCTGTCCAACTCCATTTGGGCCAGCACCGCTTCTAGCCGTTCCCGCTCATTTTCCAGGAAAACCCGGAGCGATTCGCGCTCCTTTTCGACCATCTTCCCTCCAATCCAGTCCCTTGCCGGGTTCCCCCATTGTACTCAAATGTGGCGAAATGATCAAATCGGGCCGATGCCGGTTTTGGGCCATACCGACGATGGTGCATGTCTCCGAGATTCCCAACGATTGGAAGGATTGAACGATTGACATCCGTGGAGTCGCGATTTGTCAAAGTTTACTCGGTGTGGTAGAATAGGCCCGTATTCACCGGGGCGTAGCGCAGTCCGGTAGCGCACTTGAATGGGGTTCAAGTGGTCGCCCGTTCAAATCGGGCCGCCCCGACCACAAAGAGGATGGGCGATGGCAACACGCCGTCGCCCATTCGTTTATGAGATCGCTGCGAGGGCGGGCGATGAACGATGCCTCGTCGTGGACGAGACCGGGATGGCGATTTCTCGAGGCTGAGAAGCCGGTGGACGACGTTGTTCATTTGTGCAAAGGACTGACAAACGAAGATGTTGCCCATCTGCGGAAGCTCGGCGGTGACCTGGGCATCTTGGCCGACCTCAGCCGGGCCGATGTGCTGATGTATTGCCCCCTGGATGACGACACCGCTTTGGTAGTCGCCCAGGCCCGCCCTCATTCCATCCTCCCCATCCATAGCGAGCCTTTGGTAGGGCGGCGCGTGACGGCGGAGGAAGAACCGGCGGTCTTGCGCACCCTCACCGAAGGGCGGCGGGGAGTGCTTGACGTGGCGCCGGAGTTCGGAAGCGGTACTTCGCCCGCGGAAACGGCCCCGGTTCGGCAGGAAACCCATCCCATCTTTGCCCCCGATGGGCGTGTTATCGCTGCGATCTGCATTGAGACCAACCAGATTGAACGGGAACGCCATCGCCGCCGCAGCCGCGTCTTCCAGCGGGCACTCCGTCAATTCCAGCGCATGGTCTTGGCCGGGCAGCTGCGCAATGCAGAGACCTTGACCCCCTTTGGCGAGCACGACGGCGTCATGGTCGTTGATGCCCAGCACCGCATTCAATATGTCAGCGGTATCGCCACCAGCCTGTATCGCCGCTTGGGGTATGCAGGCGATCTGCTGAAACAGCGCATTGAGGACCTGGCCCTAGATGACCCGACCCTGGCCTTGCGGGCGATGGAGGAGCAGCGTTGTTTTGAAAGCGAGATGCAGGTTGGCGATCTGGTCTGGATCAAAAAGGCGATCCCCTTGCTCGTGCCTCGCAAAGGGTGGCGTAGCACCGAGGTTGCCTGGCGCGTGGATGGTGTGTTGCTGCTCATCCACGACGAAACCGAGGCCCGTCGTCAGGCCGAAGAAGCCCGCGTCCGGGCAGCCATCATCCAGGAAATCCACCACCGCGTGAAGAATAACCTGCAGACAATCGCCTCCCTGTTGCGGATCCAAATGCGCCGGGCAAAGGCAGAAGAAACACGGCGTGCCCTCCAAGAAGGGATCAATCGTGTCCTCAGCGTGGCCGTCATTCACGAATTCTTGGCCCATCAGGAAGCCCGGATGATCAACATCCGCGACGTGGGGCAGCGGATCATCGGTCAGATTCGGGAAGGGGTGTTGGACCCGGAACAAGGCATCCGCCTGACCCTGGAAGGCCCTAACATCTATTTGCCAACCCAACCGGCCACCGTCTGTGCGTTGGTGATCAATGAACTGCTGCTCAATGCCCTGAAGCATGGCTACGAGCGGCAGCAAGGAGGCACGGTCACGGTCCGCTTGGAGGATAACGGCGTGCAAATCACCATCGCCGTTGAGGACGACGGGGTGGGGTTGCCCGAAGGGTTTGACCTTTCGCAAAGCAGCAGCTTGGGCTTGCAGATCGTGCAGGCTTTGGCCGAAGGCGACCTCAAAGGCCGTTTTGAGTTACGCAGCCGGGATAAAGGAACCGTTGCAATCGTGACCTTTCCCAAACATACGCAAGGAGGGACGAACCAATGGCAGATCGGACGCGCGTGATCATTGCCGATGATGAATCGATTATTCGCATGGACCTGCGTGAGATGCTGACCAACTTGGGATACCTGGTCGTTGGAGAGGTGGGGGATGCCCGCAGTGCCGTCAACCTGGCCCGTGAACTCAAGCCGGATATTGTCATCATGGACATCAAATTTGAAGGGGCCGAATTTGACGGCATCGATGCAGCGCGGGTGCTGACGGAAGAACGGATCGCCCCTGTGTTGCTCCTGACCGCCTATAGCCAGAAAGAGTTGGTGATCCGCGCCAGGGATGCGGGCGTGGTCGGCTATTTGGTCAAGCCTTTCCGCGAAGCGGACCTTGTGCCCGCCATTGAAGTTGCTTTGGCCCGCTTTGAGGAGTTCCGCGCCGTGGAAAAGCAGGTGGGCGATTTGCAGGAGGCGTTGACAACGCGCAAATTTGTGGACCGGGCCAAAGGTATCCTCATGGACACCCAGGGCCTGACCGAGGCCGAAGCCTTCCGCAAGATCCAGAAAATGAGCATGAACACCCGCAAGGCCATGCGGGAGGTTGCCGAGGCCATTATCTTGGCCCATCAGACTCAGCAGCAAATGTAAGACTCATGGCCTTCTCCGGTCTGGATGAATTCGTCTCCCTGCTGGAAGAGCGGGGGCAACTGAAGCGGATTACCGCCCCGGTCAGCGCGGAGCTGGAGATCACCGAGATTGTGGACCGGGTAAGCAAGGGACCGGCGGAAAAGAACGTGGCCTTGCTCTTTGAAAACGTCAAAGGCCACACCTTGCCGGTGTTGGTCAACGCCTTTGGTAACGCCCGGCGGATGGCCTGGGCGTTGGGGGTGGACGATCTGAACGACCTGGAAGGCCGCTTGACCGCCTTGCTGGACCTAACTCCCCCCCGCGGCTTGGGCGGCGCGGTGAGCCGCGCTGCCGACCTGTGGAGCGCGCTGCGCAGCGTGGGGTTGCGGCCCAAACTGGTCAAAAAGGCCCCTTGCCAGGAGATCGTCCGCACCGAATCGGCCACGCTGAACGAACTCCCCATCCTCAAATGCTGGCCGCAGGATGGCGGGCGGTACATCACCCTGCCCCAGGTCATCACCCGCGACCCGGTGACGGGGACGCGCAACGTGGGCATGTACCGCTTGCAGCAGTTTGATTCCCGCACCCTGGCCATGCACTGGCAGCGGCACAAGGGCGGGGCCGAGCACGCCCGCCTGGCCCGTGAGACAAAACAGAAAGTCATCCCGGCAGCGGTGGCCCTGGGCGGCGACCCGGCCTTGACCTGGTGCGCTTCTGCCCCCCTGCCCCCCGGTGTGGACGAATACCTGCTGGCCGGTTGGCTGCGGGGCAAGCCGGTCCCCTTTGTCCGGGCCGTCAGCCAGCCCCTGGAGGTCCCCGCCGAGGCCGACATCATCATAGAAGGCTATGTGGACCCCAATGAATATCGCATGGAGGGACCCTTTGGCGACCACACCGGCTACTATACCCCCGCGGAGCCGTTCCCCGTCTTTCACGTCACGGCCATCACCCGCCGCCGGGAGGCCATCTATCCTGCCACCGTCGTGGGCCGCCCGCCTATGGAGGATTACTGGATGGGCAAGGCCACAGAGCGGTTGTTTTTGCCGTTGATGCGCCTTTTCCAAAGCGAGATCGTGGACCTGAACATGCCTGCCGAGGGGGTGTTTCACAACCTGGTCATCGTCAGCATCAAAAAACGTTTCCCCGGCCATCCGCAAAAGGTGATGTACGGCCTGTGGGGCCTGGGGCTGATGATGCTGAGCAAGGCCATCGTCGTCGTGGACCATGACGTAAATGTGCACGACCTCTCGGAAGTGGCCTGGCGGGTGTTGGGCAATGTGGATTGGCGGCGCGATGTGGTCATTGTGGACGGCCCCCTGGATGACCTGGACCATGCCTCGCCGCGCCCCGCCTTTGGCGGCAAGATCGGCATAGACGCCACGGCCAAAGGGCCGGAGGACGGCCACCCCCGCGGCTGGCCGGAAGAGATTGTGATGCTGGATCAAATTAAAGAATTGGTGAACCGTCGCTGGGCGGAGTATGGGTTGTGAAAGGAAGGCGGACTATGGCAAAGGATGGGAAGGAGAGGCTGGCCGGGCCGTGGCGGCAGGTTCATAGCGCAATCTGGCTCATCGGCCTGGCGATTCTGTTCTGGACCGGGTGGTGGTGGCCGGGCATTCTGGTCTTGATCGCCATCAGCGGGCTGACCCAGGCGGCCATCCAGCTGATCGTGGACAGACAGGAAGCCCGACAAGCAGCCGCGGCGGAGGAGAAGGCCAAGCGCGATTGGCTCCCGGCCAAATGTCCCCAGTGCGGCGCACCCATCAGCGCGGCAGAGGTCAAATGGACCGGCGACACCACCGCCGACTGCCCCTACTGCGGCTCAAACCTGGAGAAAAACCGCACAGCATGAACCGGGTCCGCACCTTTTTGGGGATGATTCGCTTTGAGCACACCATCTTTGCCCTGCCCTTCGCCTACCTGGGCATGGTCTTGGCCGCCGCTGCCCTGGGCGGCTGGCCCACCTGGGGGCAAGTCTTTTGGATCACGGTGGCGATGGCATCGGCCCGGACGTTGGCCATGACGGTCAACCGCATCGCCGACCGGGAGTTCGACGCCGCCAACCCCCGCACGGCCCGGCGGGCCATCCCCACAGGGCAGCTCAGCGTGCGGGCGGCATGGGGCGCGGCAGCGGTGGCCCTGGCATTGCTGATCCTGGCCGCGGCCATGCTCAACCCTTTGTGTCTGATGCTGCTGCCGGTGGCGGCTCTGTTCCTTGTCGGTTACAACTACACCAAACGGTTTACTTGGCTCAGCCACTGGATATTGGGTTTGACCGACGGAGCCGCGGTCATGGGGGCCTGGATCGCCGTCTACCCCACGCTGACCGCGCCGACCCCCTGGCTGCTGTGGCTGGCCGTCACCGTCTGGATCGCCGGATTTGACCTGATCTATGCCTGCCAGGATGCGGAGTTTGACCGGCAGGCAGGGTTGTACTCGGTTCCGGCCCGGTTCGGCGTCGCCGCCGCCTTGCGCCTGGCGCGGATCAACCATGGCCTGACCGTACTGCTGCTGGCCGCCGCCGGATTGCTGGCCGGGCTGGGATGGCCTTATTGGCTGGGGTTGGCCGTCATCGCCGGGCTGCTGGCCTATGAGCATTCGCTGGTCCGGCCCGACGACCTTTCGCGGTTGGATATGGCCTTTTTCAACGTCAACGGCTATATCAGCGTCATCGCTTTTGTCTCCGTGTTCGTTGCCCTGTTGGTCGCGTGAATCGGCCCGTGCCTTGCCGGGGAGCGCATTTCAAAGAAAATAGCGGTGATTCCCCTGAAAAAGGTCTTGACTCAAGGATTTTGCACCGCAGAGGCGCAGAGTTCACCGAGGAACGGCAAGATTCATACGCTTTCTCTCTGCGCTCTCGGCGTCTCCGCGGTGAGTCCCGGGTTTTTTCAGTGGACTCAGCGGTTGAAACCACCCCTGGCGGGCCGCCGGCCGACCGCCCGCCTGCACAGGCAGACGCTCGGCCACAGGCCCAAGAGGAGCGACTTGAGAGTCGCCGCCGCCCGGCGCGAGCCGACCGAGCATTTTCATCCTCGACGGCCCGCCGGGGATCGGTAATCTCCCCGGCAAATGGTCATCATCTTGGCTGTTCGCCGCAGGCCGCCGTACAACTATGAGGATTTGGCCGATCTCCTAGCCTCTCTGGGATAGTCGGAGCAATTTCTCGGCGATCTCGTTGTGGCGGGCTACCACCGCCGCCAGGTCCAGGCCGCGCAGCTCCCCCCCTTCTACGATAATCTTGCCGTTGATGACCGAAAGGTCCACCGTCGGCGGGGTGCAAAAGAGGAGCGCGGCCAACGGATCGGCTTGCGCCCCGGCCAAAGAAACCGAATCCAACCGCACGCCGATAAAATCGGCGGCCATGCCGGGGGCCAACGCCCCGATGTCGTCGCGGCCCAGGACGGCGGCCCCGCCCCGTGTGCCCAGCCACAACGCTTCTTCCGCGCTCAGGGCCGATGCCCCCAGTTTGACCCGTTGCAGCAGCATGGCCTGCCGCGCTTCGGCCAGCATGTGACCGCTGTCGTTGCTGGCGCTGCCGTCCACGGCCAGCCCCACCTTGACCCCGGCGTCCACCATGGCCCGGATGGGCGCAATGCCCGACCCCAGCCGCATGTTGGAGCTGGGGCAATGGGCCACCCCCGTACCGCTGGCGGCCATGAGGGCGATCTCCTCCTCGTTCAGATAGACGCAATGCGCCCACCACACATCGGGGCCGATCCAATCCAACTGTCGCATCAGCTCCACGGGGCGGACGCCGAACTTTTGTCGGCAAAACGCCTCCTCATCCTGTGTCTCGGCCACGTGGGTGTGGAGCGTCAGCCCCCGCTCGCGGGCAAAGGCCGCCGACCGTTTCATCAGGTCGGGCGTGACCGAAAAGGGGGAACAAGGGGCGATGGCGATGCGGCACATGGAATAAGGGGCCGGATCGTGGTAGCGGTCCACGACGCGGGCGCAATCGGCCAGGATTTCCTCCTCGTCTTCAACCACCGAATCGGGCGGCAGGCCGCCTTTGGAGCGGCCCAGGGACATGCTCCCCCGGCTGGGGTGAAAGCGCACGCCTAACTCTTGGGCGGCGCGGATCTCATCGTCAATGCGGCTGTCGTTGGGGTAGATGTACAAGTGATCGGCCACCGTTGTACAGCCGGAAAGGACCAGCTCGGCCAGGGCCACCAGCGCGCTGACATAGACCGCCTCGGCGTCCAACCCGGCCCAGATGGGGTACAGGGTCCGCAGCCAATCAAATAGCTCGGCGTCCTGAGCGGCGGGCAGGGCGCGGGTCAGGCTCTGGTACAGGTGGTGATGGGTGTTGACCAGCCCCGGCAGGATGACCATCCCCCGGGCGTCGAGTACCCGGTCGGCGTCGGGGGGCAAGGTCGCCGTCGGCCCCACCCGGCGGATAACGTTTCCTTCCACATACAGGCCGCCGTCCGGGATGCGGCGGCGGTCGTCGTCCATCGTCACCAGCAGCGTAGCATGTTTGACCAAGAGTGTGGACATGATCCTCCCTCACGTTCTGCAATTGGGCTACCGGATTTTGTCAAAAACGTCTTTTCCCAACCCGTATGGCCTGACGCTTGGCCAAAAAGGTGCGCTTTGCCAGGCCATAGGCCAGGTCAAAGGCCATCTCCGTCGCATCCTCCTCATCCACGACGCCGCGCACCACCAGCCCGGCCAGCCAGTTGCAGCCCGCCCGCCGCCAGACATCGTGCCGGGCCGGGATGGA
>CAZQKE010000128.1:0-6382 GCA_964593865.1 uncultured Anaerolineaceae bacterium
AAAAAGAGTTTGAAGAGTACGACCGCCGCAGCCGGGATGGCATCCCCCTGGGGGCCAAAGTGGAGGCCAGCTTGCGGCAGATTGCGGGGGAATTGGGCGTCGAATACGACCTGTAAATCCTCAAAAGGAATACCTGGTGGCAGGGCAAGGCGCAAAACCGGAACCGCTTGAGAAATTGTGCGTTCCAACTTTGGAGGAAAAATGGCACGATTACACGAATATCAAGGCAAAGAGTTGTTAAAGAAATTCAAAATTCCCGTCCCCCAGGGAGGCGTGGCGCGGACGCCGGAAGAAGCGCGGCGCATCGCCGAGGAGTTGGGCGGCGAGGTGATGGTCAAAGCCCAGGCCTGGGTCACGGGCCGGGCCGGACTGGGCGGTATCAAAAAAGCCAGCAACCCCGCCCAAGCCGAAGAGGCCGCCCGCCACATGCTGGGCATGAAGGTCAAAAACTTTACCGTGGAGGAGGTGCTGGTCGAACAGCGGGTCGAAATCGCCCGCGAATTCTATGCCGGCATCATCATTGATGACGCCGCCCAGCAACCGGTCGTCCTCTTTTCCAGCGTGGGCGGCACCGGCATCGAAGAGATCGCCGCTGCCCACCCGGACAAAGTGGCTCGGATGCACGTGGACGTGGGCACAGGGCTGCTCGATTTCCAGGCGCGGGACCTGGTGCGGCGGACCGGCATTGGCGGCAAGCTGCAACTCAAACTGGGCAATGTGCTGACCGGCCTCTACCGCCTGGCCCGGCAGTACGACGCCCGCGCCGCCGAGATCAATCCCCTGGTCCAACTGGCGGACGGCGCGATCATGGCCGCCGATTGCCGCGTCACCGTGGACGATTACGGCGTCTTTCGCCACAAGGATCTGGACATCGAGATTGCCCGCGAATATGACCGCCCGCCCACCGAGCTGGAGAAAATCGCTTACGCCGTCGAAGCCAACGACTATCGCGGCACTTTCTACTTTATCCAGATGGCCGAAGGCTTTGCCAAGGGCGAGGGCTATGTGGGCTTTCACGGCGCGGGCGGCGGCGGATCAATGATGAGCATGGACGCCGTATTGCGCCAGGGCTACAAGCTGGCGACTTTTGTGGACACCAGCGGCAACCCTCCGGCCAGCAAGGTCTATCGAGCCGCCAAGATCGTCATGGCCTCCGGCCCCATTGACGGCTATTTCGGCTCCGGGTCGGGCGTGGCCAGCCAGGAACAGTTCCACTCGGCGCGAGGGTTCGTCAAGGCGTTTTTGGAAGCCCAGATTGACGTGCCGGTAGTCATCCGCCTGGGCGGCAACAGCGAAGACAAGGCGGTAGAGATCTTGGAATGGCTCAACGGCTGGATCCCCGCCCCGGTGGAAGGCTACAAAAAAGACGATTCGCCCGATTTTTGCGCCGAACGGCTGGACGCCTTGATCAAAGAAGGCAAACGCATCGAGCCAGAGCCGCGTCCCGAACCGCAGCGCATCGGCGAGCCGCGCCTCTATCAGTTCCAGACCGTCACCGGCGGGACGGTGACGCTGGATCACAGCGTCTGCGCCGCCTGCGAGAGCAAGATCTGCATCCAGGAATGCGCCCGCCAGATCCTGACGCTCAACGAGGAGGGGCTGCCGGTCCTCAACATCAGCAAGGAAGAAGCGGCCAAAGGCCGCTGCGTCGAGTGCCTGGCCTGCGAAGTAGACTGCTTCTTCCGGGGGGCGGGCGGCGGCCGGATCGAATTGCCCATCCCCGGACTGGATGACCGATGAGGTTGTACCGATAACTGCAAATGGAGGATATATGACCAAGTGGGTAATGCACGTTTTGTTGATGGCGTCCCTGGTGTTGGTTGCTTGCGGCGGCCCCGAATCGCCGCCGACACCCGCGCCTGCACCGACATCGGACGTACTCAAATCCCCGCTGGCGACGGATGTGTTCGAATCGCCCCTGGGCCTGCCCAATCCCGCCTCCCAATACTGCGTGGAGCAGGGCTACACACTGGAGATCCGCGATGAAGCGGGCGGGCAGGTGGGCTACTGCATCTTTCCCGATGGCTCTGAATGTGAAGAGTGGGCTTTTTACCGGGGGGAATGCAGCGCGCCGTAAGCATGGTGGACGCTACGACGAATCCAGAATAGAACGAATTTAGGAGAGAGAGATGTCTATCTTGATCGATCAAACCAAACGGGTTCTCGTGCAGGGCATCACCGGGCGTGAGGGGATGACCCGCACCCGACTCATGCGCGAATACGGAACCAACGTCGTCGCCGGCGTCACGCCCGGCAAGGGCGGGCAGGAAGTCGAAGGCGTGCCGGTGTTCGACACGGTGCAGGAGGCGTGGGAAAAGGCCGGTCCCATTGACATCTCGGTCCTCTACATCCCCGCGCCCATCGTCAAATCGGCGGCGTTGGAGGCCATCTATGCCGGGGTCAAACTGCTGGTCATCATCCCCGACCGAGTTCCCATGTGGGATGTGCTGGCCATCTCCAAAGCGGCCAAAGAAAAAGGGGCCATGTTCACCGGCCCGAACTGCCTGGGCGTCCTCAGCCCCGGCAAGGCGGTGGTGGGCATGATCGGCGGACGGGCCTCTTCGGCGCGGGAATGGTTCTTCCCCGGCCCGGTGGGAATCACCTCCCGCAGCGGCGGGATGACCTCCAGCACGGCCTACTATTTGGCGCGGGCGGGCATCGGCGCGACGACACTGGTCCATGTCGGCGGCGATGCCGTCATCGGCTTGCCCCATCCCGACGTTATCCGCCTCTTTCAGCAGGACCCGGAGACCAAAGCCATCGTCATGTTTGGCGAGATCGGCGGCAGCCAGGAGGAGCGGGTGGCCGATCTCATCGAAGCGGGCGAAGTGACCAAGCCGGTCATCGCCTATATCGGCGGCAAGGCGGCCAAGAGCGGGACCCGTTTCAGCCATGCCGGGGCCATCATCGAAGGTGGGCGCGGGACCTATGAAGGCAAGGTGGACCGCTTGCGCTCCGTGGGCGTCACCGTGGTGGAGGCCTTTGGCGACCTGCCGGCAGCGACGAAGGAAGTGCTGGCTGGGCTGAGGGCTACAGGGTGACGGCGCGACGCCGTGCCGAACAAGAAAAGAATCAATGATGGATGTCCAGGTCGCTGCTATCCAAATGGATTGCGTGGTGGGCGACGTTGAGGCCAATCTGGCCCACGCCCAAACACTGGTCGAGGAGGCCGCGGCCCAAGGGGCGCAACTCATCGTCCTGCCGGAACTGTTCAACACCGGCTACGAATACACCGACCGCAACTACACCCTGCCCGAACCCCTGGACGGTCGGACCGGAACCTGGCTGGTCGCGACGGCGCGGCGACTGGGAGTACACCTGGTGGGCAGCTTTCCGGCCCGAATCGGCGGGCGGGCTTTTATCATCGCCATGCTCGTTGCCCCTGATGGCCGCCAGTGGGTTTACCGCAAGGTCCACGTCTCGGTCTGGGAAAACCTGTATTTCGATTCGGGTGATGAACCACTCATCGCCGAGACCGATCTGGGGCGCATTGGCCTTTTCGTCTGCTGGGATGAAGTGTTCGCCGACCTGGCCCGCGCCTACCAGGGCCGGGTGGATCTGCTGTGCGTGCCCTCCTCTCCGCCGACCTTTGTCGGCCAGGTGGAAGATGCCCAGGGACGGGCGTTAACCGGGATCAAGACGCCCCGCTTCTTGGGCCAGGAAGTGGACACCGTGGATTGGTTCCGCCGTTCGCAAGAGGCCCACGCCCGCTGCGCCGGAGTGCCGCTCATCTATGCTTCCCGCTGTGGGACCTTTTACTCGCCGCTGCCCTATGGCCTGCCTTTCTGGGTGACATTGGGGTTAGGGAATGCCTGGCGCATAGTGCGGGCAGGCGGCTCCAGAACTCGCTTTCGGGGGCCGATCATGGGCCGCTCTGCTATCCTCAACGCTCAGGGAGAGCGCATCGCCAACACGGGCGAGAGCGGCGAAGCCGTCTTGCTCGCCACCGTGCAGCCCGGTGCTCCCGATCCAGCAACGCTACCGCCCGTGCCGAAAGGCCGGGCACTGGTGCCTGGTATCCCCTGGTGGCAGTTTCTGTTCGACGATTGGCTGATCTTGCTGGGCAACTGGGTACGACGGCACAAAAGATGATTGAAGGAGGAATCGGTGACAGAACAAACCTGGAAAACGGCAATCACCAAGATCGAACCGAACAAGGTCGCCGTGCGCGGCTACCCCATTGACCAATTGATGGGCCGCATCTCTTTCGGCGAAATGGTTTATCTGGTGCTCAAGGGCGAACTGCCCACGCCGAAGGTCGGTAAACTGATGGACGCCATCCTGGTTTCCTCGGTGGACCACGGCGTTACGCCGCCCAGTGCGTTGGCCGCCCGGACCGTCGCTTCCGGCGGCGCGCCGCTGACCACGGCCATCGCCGCCGGAATCATGGCCATCAACCGCCACCACGGTGGGGCCATCGAAGGCTGCATGAGGGTTCTGCAAGAAGTGGTGGCTTATAAACGGGAAAAGGGCCTGGACGCCCAAACCGCTGCCCGCGAGAAGATGGCCGAATTCCGGGCCAAAAAGATGCGCGTGCCCGGCTACGGACACCGCGTTCACAGTGACGACCCCCGCACCCGGCGGCTCTTTGCCCTGGCGGAGGAAGCGGGCGTGGCCGGGGAGTATATCGAGCTGGCCCACGCCCTGCGGGAGGCGATCAAGGAATCGCTGGGCCGCGATCTGCCTATGAATGTGGACGGCGGCATTGCGGCGGTACTTTGCGAACTGGGCTTTCCGCCGGAACTGGGCAACGGCTTTTTCGCCATCAGCCGCACCGTGGGCCTCACCGCCCAGGTCTATGAGGAGCAGACTCGCGAGCGGCCCATGCGCCGCATCAACCCTACGGCCTACGAGTACGACGGACCGCCGGAGCGGGACTTGGCGCGGTAGGCCGCAGTGCATCCTACCTTTTTTGCCATCGGCAACCTGACCATCCCCACCTACACCCTGTTGCTGGACCTGGGGGTGATTTTGGGGTTGCTGTTGGCCTATCGGGAAGGCAAGCGTGCGCTGGGCGACGGCGCAGAGACGCTGGATCTGGCCCTGTGGGCCGTCGTCGGCGGTATCATCGGCGGTCGGTTGGGCTACGTCCTGGTCAACTGGGAAGCGTTCGGCGAAGATTGGCTGCGGGTATTGCGCCTCTGGGAAGGCGGGCTATCCTTCCACGGTGCGTTTCTGGGTGGGCTGGCGGCTATTGCCCTCTCGGCCCGCCTCCGAGGCATAGACGGTGGTACTTTTCTGTGCCATTTGGACGCGCTGACGCCCGGCTTGGCCGTGGGGATCGCCTTTGGTTGGGCTGCCTGCTTGATGGGCGGTTGCGCCTACGGCCTGGTGGGGCAGGGGCTTGGTTATGTCATCTTGCCTGACCTTTACGGCGTTCATGCCTCCCGCTTTGCGACCCAGGTTGTGGGGTTGGTTTTTGCCCTTTTGCTGTTGGGCATTTGGCGGTTGCGAAAAAGGCGGCCCTTTGCCGGCGCCGCCTTTTTGACCTACGGTCTGCTCTACTTTGCCGGGCAGTTCTTTCTGGAATTCAGCCGCGGCGACGAGGCGCTGTATCTCGGTCCTTTGCGGCTGGCCCAGGTCCTGGACCTGATCTTTGTCCTGGCCGCAGCAACGGGCCTGCTGCTCCTACGGACCGAAGCGCAGCAAGACGGCCAGACCGAGGAGGGACACGACAGCGTACTCGACCAGCACCCGTCGGGTTAGCCGCCCTTGCAGCTGCTGGTTGGCCAGACCGGTGAACACGTAGAAGCCCAGCAGCAGGATCAATCCCCCCGTCATCCCGGAAATGCGCCAATAATTCATCGCCCAGACGATTTCGCCGGTGCACAGCCCGGCAATGGCGGCATAGAGAGCCGTGCGGCCAAAATCCTGCCCCGCGCTGCGCAGGAATTCCAGGGCCAGCAGGCTGCCCACCGCCGCCACCGCCGTCGCCGAGATCAAACTGCGCGTTTTGGCCGAGTAAATGAGCACGAAAATCACCAAAGCCAGCAGGTAGGCCCAGGCGTTGAGGCTCAGGCGGGCAAAGCGGTAGAGGCGGTCATCGGGGTCCACCGTATAGTATTCGGCGCTGATGACCAGGATGAGGATCAAACCGGTCAGGACATAGCCGACCAGGCGGTAAAGCTGCGTGGGGGACTGGGGGAGCAACACCACGGCCAGCAGGACCGTCAGGGCCGGCAACGTCCAGGTGACGAAACTGTATCGCGCTTCGATCCGCCGGGCGGTGGGGTGGGAACGGACGATAGCATCGGTGCCGGCGCAGGTGACGCCCACCAGCAGTGCGGCCATCAGGGCCGTCTGGGTGAGGTTCACCGCCAGGGGCGACCCCAGCACCTTGAGATTATAGGACCAGCTGGGCAGTTGCAGGAACGCGCCCAGG
>CAZQKE010000129.1:0-4354 GCA_964593865.1 uncultured Anaerolineaceae bacterium
ACCTCCTCCCCCTGGCGGCCCACCAGCAGGCCGATCCCCTCGTGGGCGACCAGCGACTCCAACAGGCCGGGGTATAGCAGGGCGATCTCGCTCAGGCTCAGGGGTTGGGCGGTGACGTTGAAATAGATGTGCGCCAGCGAACCCGAGCTGCGTACCACAATGTCCTCCCGACGGCTCAAGTCCCAGCCATCGGCCAGCAGTCGCTCTTCCAGCCGCTGCCGCGTGACCTGGAGCAAGCGGGCGGGCAGGGCCGCTTGGGGGCGGGCTTCCAGACCTTGAATTTCGTTGATCAGAAAGCGGAGCCGCGCCTCCGATAGCCCCTCCGTGGCCGAATCGCCCTCGCCCGAATCCACCGGCTGCCCGGTGCATTGGGCGATGAACTCTTGCAGCGTGTGGCCGAATCGCCAGCAAAAGGGGATGGACGGCGTCATGCCGTGGTCGGAGAGGATGTAAAGGTCGTACTTGCGCTGGTGGTACACCTGACGGATGCGGTCAATCTGCCGGATCTGCTTGTCAATGCCCCGCAAGGCGCGGAACGCTTCGCCGCTATCCGCGCCGAAATGGTGGGCAATCTCGTCATAGCCGGTATAGGCGGCATAAATGGCCGGCATTCCCCGGTAGATGTCCACCATGACGCTGAAGGTCGTCACCTCCCGAAAGATGACGTTGTTGAAAATCTCCAACAGGGGGCCGAAGAAGGTAAAGTGGGAGCCACGGGGCCGCACCCGGACCCAGGAGGCGAACCGTTTGACCACATAGACCAGCCAGGTCCACAGCGATAGGCCGATGATCCGCAGCACCCGGCCCAGGTCCAGGCCAAAGAGGACGACAAAGCCAAAGCCCCGCACATTTTCAAAAAGGCGGTGGCGGCCCAGGGCCGAAAGGGTAAAGAGGGCCAGTCGGGCATCGCCGTCGAACATGTTGGTATAACTCGAACCGCCGCGCAGCAAGCCCACCCGCCCGGCGGCGATGCGCTCCTGGATGGCCCGCACCGCCGCCGGAGATTTGCAGGTGACGGTGCTTTGGCTTTCCTTGTCGTACCAGCGAAAGCCGGGGATGTCGTCGTTGTTGCCGTAGAGGATGCCTGCCTGGGAAGCGGGGGTCGTGCTGGGCAGGCCACATCGCCAGCGGGCCAGGCGGAGTTTGCGCTTGCGCACCAGGTCGGACAGATAGGGCATGTACCCGGCCCGTATCGCCTTTTTTGCGTCGTCGTAGGCCAGGCCGTCAATTTCAATGATGATCAGGCCGTGCCGCCCATCACCCTCCGGCGGGAGACGCCCCAGGCGGCGGGCCGCTTCCCCGTATTTGCGCCGATAGTACCAGGCGGCCAGGGCGTTGAACAGGTCAACGATCCACCGCTGAAGCCAGATCATCCCTGCGCCCCGTCCAGGGTGGTCAGGCCACCAACGCCACGCCCACCGTGGTCAAAAGGGTGCCGAGCAAGGTCCAGCGGGTGGGCCGTTCGTGCAGCCACAGCATGGAAAAGGGGATGGCCAGCAGGGGTGAGATGGAGGTCAACACCGCCGTCCGCCCTGCCCCGGCCAGTTGGATGGCATAGACGAAAAAGAGGCTGCCCATGCCGGTCCCGGTCAGGCTTGCCAGGAGGAGAATGCCCCACGTCCGCCGGTCCAAGCCCTGCAACTCGCGCCACCGCCTCCGCCACAGGGTCAGGAACAGCATGACGACGGCACCGATGGGCATCCGAATGCTGTTGGCTACCACCGAATTGATCCCTTCCGTCGCCGGTTTGAGGATGATCTGGCCCACGCCCCACAGGATCGAAACGATCAAAGCGACCAGCACACCCCGGCGGTGGGTGCGTCGGTCTTGGGGCGTCGGCTCCGCCGCCCGGCTGCCGGTTCCGCTTACCAGGGCGATACCTATCACGGTCAGGATGGTTCCGATCAGCAAGGTCCAGGTCAGCGGCTCATCCAAGAAGAAGGAGGCCATCAGAACGGCCCACAGGGGGTTGACGCTGGCAACCGGCATGGCCCACGATACTCCGGCCAGTTCAATGCTACGGAAAAAGAGAATGTCACCCGCCACCAACAGAGTCAACACGGAGAGGATCAGCCAGAACCAGGTGATGGGCGACACGGCAGAGACCGCCTCAAAACCACCGTAAAAAGGGAGCAACGCCCAGAAAAATACCGTCGCCGTGAGACAACGCACCAGGTTTAGGGGGATGACGTGGATGCGCTGCGTCCCCAAAGCCCACAGCACCGTCGAGACGGCCCAGATCAACGCGCTTGAGAAGGCAAACAGTTCGCCGCTCAACGGGCCTCCAGAATCACCTTGCAGAGATGGAGCCTCTCAATCCACAACGCCGGGAGTGCACCTTGAGGATTGAAGACTCTAGCGGGCGTCTGAACTACGGATTTGCAGGGAACCGAAGGATGCCAACGCCCGCCGATAGGCAACCATCTCTCGCGGTCCACCAGGCTGTGCGACATCATGCACCAAAATCTATGCATTTCCGTTGATCTGCGGCCTCCGAGAACCGCAAGAGGCTGGAACCCGGTTGACGGGTTTGGCCGAAAACCCTGAAGGAGCGGCCTAGAAACCGCTCAAGTCCACCGGTTCCTCCCCGCCAAAAGGCCCGACGATGGCCAGGTTCAACCGCTCGGCCCGGAAGAGACGCTGGGCCAGTCTTTGGATGTCTTCCGGCCGCACCGCCGCAAAGCGGGCCATTACTTCTTCCGGCTCCAGCACTTCCGGCGAGAGGAGTTCCTGTTGCGCATACCAGGACGCCACGGCAAAGGAATCTTCCAACAGGAGGGCGATCCGGCCCTGGATCATTTCCCGGGCGGTGCGCAGTTCCTCCGGCGGGACCGGCTCGCGGCGCAGGCGGTCCAGTTCCCCCAGCACGGCCCGGACCACCGCCTGGGTCTGGGAGGCTGCCGTCCCGGCGTAGATGCCTACCGCACCCGCATCCTGCCATGCGCTGAGGTACGAATCTATGCTGTAGGCCAGGCCCAACCGCTCGCGCACCTCTTGGAAGAGACGTGAACGCATTCCTTCGCCCAGGATAACGTTGAGCAGGCGCAGGGCGAAATAATCGGGGTCGTCGCGGGGTAGCCCGGCGAAGCTGAAGCAGAGGTGGGCCTGCTCCGTTTCTTTGAATTCGGTGTGCAAGCGCGGCCCCCGCGAATCGGGCGGAGCCGGTTCCCAGGTCGGCGGTCGGCCCGGTTCCCAATCGGCCAGGTGCTCCTCCGCCCAGGCGACGATCTCCCGGTGCTCTACACGCCCGGCCAGGGCCAGGATGGTCCGTTCCGGGCGGTAATGGGCCGCCCGGAAGGCCAGCAGGTCGTCGCGGCGGAGGGCGGCTACGCTCTCGCGGCTGCCGGCCACCTCACGCCCCAGGGGGTGGTTGGGCCATTGCAGCTCGCCGGCCCGGATTTGGGCCAAGCTGTCGGGTGCATCCAGACTGTAGGCGATCTCTTCGGCAATGACGGCCCGCTCTTTTTCCACTTCAATCGGGTCGAAGCTGGCGTGGAGCAGCATGTCGCTCAGCACGTCCAGGGCTTCCGGCAGGTGGGCGGCGGCGACTTTGGCCCAATAGAGGGTCGTTTCCACGCCGGTGCTGGCGTTGAACAGGCCACCTTTGCCCTCAATGGCTTCGGCAATGTCGCGGGCCGTAGGACGGGTGGGCGTGCCTTTGAAGAGCATGTGCTCAATGAAATGGGAAGCCCCGGCCAAAGAGTCCGGCTCGTAGCGGGAGCCAACGCTCAGAAAAAAGCCCAGGCCGACCGATTGGACATAGGGCAGCGTCGCCGTCAGGATGCGCAGACCGTTGTCCAGGGTGGTCAGGTCGTACATCTATTCTCCCCGTAGCTGCTCCAGGTATTGTTGCGCCTGCTGGGTGGCCGTCCGGTCCTTGCCACTATCCCACTTTTGGAAATTCTCAAAGGCTTGGATGGCTTCCTCCTTATGGCCTAGTTGCATGTGGACAACGCCCAGGCCGAACCAAGCTTCGGCCAGGTCCTCTTTGAGATCCACCGCCGTCCGGTATTCATCCAACGCCCGCTCCATCCGGCCGAGCTGCACATAGGCTGCAGCCAGGTTGGAATGGATGTCGGCGTCGTTGGGAGCGATCTCCAGGGCTTTTTTGTATTGGGCGACGGCCTCATCCAGTTTGCCCATCTGGTAGTACACCACGCCCAGGTTGGTCATGGCCGAGACGTTGTCCGGTTCTATCTCCAACACGGCCAGATACTCGGCCACGGCCTTTTCCAGATCGCCGGATTGGGCGTATTCGTTGCCCCGCCGGAAGTGTTCTTCCGCCGACACCGGAGGCAGGGTTTGGGTCGGCGCAGTGGTCGTCGGCTCCGCGCCGCAGGCGGCTAATACCAAC
>CAZQKE010000130.1:0-14183 GCA_964593865.1 uncultured Anaerolineaceae bacterium
CTCAGAAGAAGCCAAAGAGGCCCTCTCCGCCGCTTCCGCACCGCCCATCCGCCTGGTCAAGCTGGGCAAAGGAGCCAAAGAGTTTGGGGTGGGCAACGAAACGGTCATGTTCCGCCATGACAAGACCTTTTACAACCCACCGGGCCTGGCCCTGCGCGTCAAGGATACCGAGGACGACGAAACCATCACCGAAAAGGTCCGCAACGTCCACGAATATTCGGTAGAGCGCGTGGGGATTGACATGACCTTTGACGCCATCGCCATCGAGAACGCCTCCGGCGACGCGGCAGCCTTTGCCACGGCGGTCAAAACAGCGCGGGCCATCACCGACCTGCCCTTTGTGCTGATCTCGGAGAGCGCAGACAACCTCAAAGCCGCTCTGGCCGAGGAAGGGGGTTACAAACCGCTGCTCTACGCCGCCACGGTGGACAACTGGCAGGCAATGGCCGCCGTCGCCAAGGAGCACGGTGCCTCGTTGGCAGTGCGCAGCAACAACGGCCTGGACGAACTGGCCGACCTGACCGGCAAAGTCAAGAGCGCAGGCGTCGAGGACATCTTCCTAGACCCCGGCAGCCGTGACCTACCCAACTCCCTGGCCCAATTCACCCAGATCCGCCGCCTGGCCCTGAAAAAGCAATTCCGCGCCCTGGGTTACCCCCTCATCGCCTTCCCCGGCGAGGTCGCAGACACCGAAGAAGGGGAAATCGTCGCCGCCAGCCAGTACATCGCCAAATATGCGGGCGTCATCGTGCTGGACCACTTTGACCCGGCTACCGCCTACCCCTTGCTGACCCTGCGACTCAACATCTACACCGACCCGCAAAAACCGATCTCGGTTGATCCGGGCATCTACGAATTCAACAACCCGACGCCCGATTCGCCCTTGCTGACCACGACCAACTTCTCCCTGACCTACTTTAGCGTTGCCGGGGAGCTGGACGGCAGCGGCCTGCCCGCCTGGTTGCTGGTCTGCGACGCGGAAGGGATGAGCGTCCTCACCGCCTGGGCAGCCGGCAAATACGATGCCGAGACCATCGCCAAAGCGGTCAAAACCTTCAACGCAGCGGACAAACTCTCCCGCAAGCAGATCACCCTACCCGGTCACGTAGCCGTCCTCTCCGGCGAACTGGAAGAGGAGCTTCCCGGCTGGGAGATCCGCGTCGGTCCCCGCGAAGCGGTAGACATCCCGGCCTACCTGAAAGCATGGAAATAGCAACGGACAGGTCCACGGGTAGACAAGGGAGCATCTCCCTTTGTCTACCCCCACCCTGCCCACCAGACTGGCAACAAACATGACCAAACAACAACACAAAAAAGCCATCGTTGTTTTCAAACCGTCCGGTACGGTTATAGAAGTTGAACCGGGGACACTGCTTTCCGATGCAGCACTGGAAGCAGGGATCGTCCTCAACCTGCCGTGTGGCGGACAAGGACGCTGCGGTCGCTGCCGGGTCAAAGTAGAACATGGAGCCATCAGTCACCGAAGCGGCGTGCGCCTGAACTCGGTAGAGATCGCAGAAGGTTGGGCCTTAGCCTGCCAGGCGGTGATCAAGGGAGATGCCGTCGTCTTTGTCCCCGAACAGGAAAAGGTTGAAGTTGAATTCATCACCAAAACCGTCGGCGCAGAACGGATCGCCTTGGCCGCCGACTTTGCCGGTACGGTAGACCCCAGCCTGCGCCGCGCCCACATCACCATTGAACCGCCTAGCTTGGAAGACCAGACCACCGATTGGGACCGCCTGCTGCGGACCCTTTCCCAGCAACACGACATCCACAACGTCACCACCAGCCTGTCCGGCCTGCGCGCCCTGGCCCGCGACCTGCGCGACGCCGACTGGAACGTCACCGCCGTCCTGGATATGGGCGATCCAGAAGCCGACACATGCGCCCGTCCCCGTCTGATTGACCTGCTGCCCGGAGACCAAAGCGACCGCTGCTACGGCGTAGCCATAGACATCGGCACGACCTCCAACGTCATCTACCTGGTGGACATGATCAAAGGCAAAGTCATTGACCGCGCCTCCGCCTACAACGCCCAGATCCAGGCCGGAGAGGACGTCATCTCGCGCATCATCTTTGCCGGTAAACGGGACGGCCTGCGGCGGTTGCAGAAACTGGTGCTCAAAACCCTCAACGGCTTGCTGGAGGAACTGACCGCCCGCAACCAGATCCCGCCCCGCCAGATCGGCAAAGCCGTGGTAGCAGGCAACACCACCATGATCCAACTCTTCCTGGCCCTGGACCCGCGTACCATCCGCGAAATGCCCTTCATCCCCACCATCGGCCAGCCGCTGCCGGTGACGGCGGAAGAGATCGGCCTGAACATCAACCCCCAGGCCACGGTAGACTGCCTGCCGGTGGTCGGAGCCTACGTAGGAGCGGACATCACCGCCGGGGTAGTCGCCTCCGGGATGCACGATACCGACGCCCTGACCCTGTTCATTGACGTTGGCACCAACGGCGAGATCGTACTGGGCAACCGCGATTGGCTGATCACCTGCGCCTGTTCGGCCGGGCCGGCCTTTGAAGGAGCCGGCGTGCGCCACGGCATGAGGGCCACCGCCGGAGCCATTGAAGAGATATGGATTGACGCCCGCACCTACGAACCGACGATCCAAACCATCGGCGGGATGCCGGCACGGGGCATTTGCGGATCGGGCATGATCGGCTTGCTGGCCGAAATGTTCATCACCGGCATCTTGGACAAAGGAGGCAAGATCAGACGCGATCTGCCCACCCCCCGCGTGCGCGTGGGCGACCACGGCGCCGAGTACGTCGTCGTTTGGGCCAATCAGTCGGGTGTGGGCACAGACATCGTGATCAACGAAGTGGACATAGAAAACCTCCTACGCACCAAAGGGGCCATCTATGCCGGATTCTCGGTCCTGGTTCAGAGCGTCGGCCTGGAGCTCGCCGACGTGGAACAGGTCCTCATCGCCGGAGCCTTTGGGCAATACATCAACATAGAAAAGGCGATCCAGATCGGGCTGCTGCCCGACATGCCCTGGGACCGATTCCGCTACCTGGGCAACACCTCGGCCCTGGGAGCCTTCTATGCCCTTGTCTCCCGCGAAATGCGCCGCCAGATCAGCGAAGTCGCCAACAAGATGACCTACCTGGAGCTTTCCGCCGACAATTCGTTCTACGAGCAATTCATGTCGGCCTTGTTCCTGCCCCATACCGACATCACCGCCTTCCCATCGGTGATGCGCTTGTTGGAAGGCAGAACCTGATGCAGGTACCGACCGTTTTGAGGCAAAATTACTTGTGACACAAGGAGGAAAAAAATGTATATCATCGGCGAAAATATCCAAATCATGGCCCCCAAGATCAAACGAGCCATCGCCGAACGCGATCCGACCTACATCCGCGAACTGGCCCGCAAGCAGGTAGAAGCCGGAGCCGACCGGCTTGACCTGAACATCGGACCACGCAAGCGGGATGGGGTGGAAGTCATGCAATGGATTATCGAAGAGGTGTACGACGAAGTCGGGCCGGTTCCCCTCTCCCTGGACACGACCAACGCCGCAGCCATAGAGGCCGGAATCAAAAAATGCCAAGAACTGGGCATTGATCCCATGATCAACTCCACCTCCGCCGACCCGGACCGCCTGAACACCACAATGCCGATGGCCGCCAAATACGGCTGCAAGATCATCGCCTTGGCCATGGACAAAAACATCCCGGCCACCGCCGACGGACGCATCGCCCTGGCCATGGAGGTCCTCATCCCCAAGGCGGAAGAGCTGGGGATTCCCATGGAAAACATCTACCTTGACCCCTTGGTACTGACGGTCAACGGAACCCAAGAACACGGCATGGAAACACTGAACTCAATCCGATCCTTCAAAATGCTCTGGGACCCTTCCCCCATGACCGTGGTGGGCCTTTCCAACATCTCCAACAGCGTACCCCACGAAAACCGCAGCCTGATCAACCGCACCTTCCTGGTGATGCTCATGGCCGCGGGCCTGGACGCAGCCATCTTGGATCCCCTGGATAAAGTGCAACGAGACGTGATCCGCATCGTAGAGGAAAGGGATGATAGCACCGGCGTCGGCCGCGCCTACCTGGCCCTTTACGACACCGTGGCCGCCATGGAAGAATTCACGCCCGACCACGTGGACATGAACGACCCGGAACAGGTGGCGATCTACAAAACGGTACGCATCATTGAAAACAAAGTCATCTATGCCCACGGCTATCTGACCACCTGATGGCCGGAGGCACAACCCACCGCAGATTCCCGTCCAAAGGGCAGATGCGGTCACCCATCGGGAGCAAAGGGGCTTGCGTGCAAGCAAGCCCTCTTTGTATCTTTATTTGAAGGAGAACAGAAAATGAGAAAACGGTTTTTATTGTCTACCCTATTGGTGATCCTGCTGATCACCGCCTGTGGAGGCTCCGAGCCAACCCAACCCCCTCCACCTCCCACAACACAACAGAGCGAATCGTCCGCCCCCGCCGCTACCGAACCGGCCGGCGATGCGGAGGAAACACTGGACACCACCAACCTGAACGATCCATCTAACCTGCAGAGCTACCGCTCCACCACCGACGTGGTCGTCACAGGCACGGTCAACGGACGGCAAGTGACAGAATCGTTCCATCTACTCCTGGAGCACACCAGCGACCCCCTGGCCCAACATATCGTCATGACCGGCACAGGAACCGACGGGGAACCAAGCGAAAACTCTATCGAGATGTACCTGATCGAAGGCACAATGTACATGAAAATGGGAGGGCAGTGGCTGAGCGTGCCCGCCAACGAAGGCGAAGCCCTGACCGAAGGGATGCTCGCCCCCAACGACCTCATTGAAAGCACCTGCGGTTGGAAAAAGGCGGGCAAAACCGAGATCAACGGCATCAAGGTTGTGCACTGGACGATCAACATGGCCGACATGCGCAAATGCACTCCCACCAACGAAGCCTTTGCCATGGACGAGATCAACGATGCAGGCGGCGATCTCTACGTAGCCGAAGACGGCGGCTACACGGTCCAGATGGACCTCTTTTTTGAAGGCAAAGACCTGGGATTGAACATCTCGGACGGGGCCGAGCCGGTCCAAGAAGGGCGCATGGAGATCCATTACAAACTAACCGACGTGAACCGGCCCCTCAACATAGAACTGCCCCCGGAGGCCAAAGCGAGCGGCGCCCCACCGGGAGACATCCCCATCCCCGACGACGCCCAAGAACTCAACAACATGATGGGCATGACCACCTTCCTCTCACCCGGCAGCCCCCAGGAGATGGCCGATTTCTACAAAGCCGAAATGCCCAAAAACGGTTGGACCGAAGTAAGCGTAGACGAGATGAACGGGATGTTCATGCTGGAATACAGCAAAGAGGGCCAAACCGCCAAGATGGTGATCCAAACGGACGAGGAGAAACAGATGACCTCGGTGTTCATCACCGTCGCCGCAGAAGAATAACCAACAAGCCGTCCACGAATCGGGCGCGGACACACGGCCCCGCATACCCCGTTCGTGGACGGCCTACCCCCTTACCCCCGGCAAACCCGCCAACCCCTCCGTTTTGACATTTTCTCCGAGTTGGGCTATCCTATGGCCCGCAATCCAGTCGGATCATTTCCCGTTTGGGCGGGACGGCAAAGGTGCGACGTCCCTGTTGTTGCCCGGTCGCTCCCGCCTGACAAGCGGGAGCCTTTGGTTTGACCAGCAAAGGAAGGGGGACGAACCGTGAGTGTCAAAGTGCTCGTGACCAACGACGAACTGTGCATCGGCTGCCACCTCTGCGAAGATGTCTGCTCCCAGGCATGGTACAAAGAAATCAACGTCGGCAAATCATCCATCCGCATCACCAGCCTGGGCAACGCCGAATGGGCCATCGCCGCCTGCAACCAATGCGGCGAGTGCATCGCCGTTTGTCCCACCGGCGCCCTGAAACGGGACAAGGCCGGCGTGGTCCGGCTCAACAAGAAGCTGTGCGTCGGTTGCCTTTCGTGCGTGGGGTTCTGCCCCACCCTGACCATGTACTACCACCCAGACCACACCGAGCCGATCAAGTGCATCTCGTGCGGCTTGTGCGTCAAACAATGCCCAACCGGTGCTCTCAGCATCGAGACATTGCCAGATTAGGAGGCGAAGGAGATGGGAACAATCAGCAAGGAACGAATCGAAGCGATCCGGGCCGGGCACAAGGTCCTGGCCGAATTCCGCTACGAGCCGCAGCCGGTAGAGCGAGGCTACGCCGGACAAACCCTATACGTCAACGTCGGCGATAACACCATCCACACCAAACCGGTGGACGAAAAGATGAAAAATACCTTCATCGGAGGGCGTGGCTTTGACCTGTGGCTCCTGTGGAACGCCGTCAGCAGCGAGACCAAATGGGACAGCCCGGAAAACGAAATCGTCATCTCCACCGGCCCCATCGGCGGCATCACCCAGTACCCCGGCACGGGTAAATCTATCGCCGTGACCATCTCACCCCTGACCGGCATCCCCATTGACAGCAACGTAGGCGGCTACTACGGCCCCCTGCTCAAATTCGCCGGGTTTGATGCCATTGAGGTCCAGGGCATCGCCGAAGAAGAGGTTATCGTCTTTGTGGACGGCAACAAGGGCCTGGTGCAGATCATCGCCGCGCCGGAAGAGGAGATCAACAGCCACCTGATCGCCGAGGAACTGACCGAACTATTCGCCGACAAGGCAAGCGACAAACCGGGGATCGCCGTCGTCTCATCGGGCATCGGTGCGGAGCATGTCCTGATGGGCTGCCTCAACTTTAGCTTCTACGATAGCCGCCGCCAGGTTGTCCGCCTCAAGCAAGCCGGGCGAGGCGGCATCGGTACGGTGATGCGCCACAAAAAGGTCAAGGCCCTGGTAGTCAAATACGTCGGCCTGGCCGGTGATAGCAACCATCCCGCCGACCTAGACCTCATTCAAAAGACCGGGGCCAAGATGCACCGCGAGATTTACGAGCGCGACCCCATCATGTTTGAAATGCGCAAAGATGGAACCAACCACTTGACCAAGATCATGAACGACTATGACATCCTGCCGGTCCACAACTTCCGCTACGGCTCCCACCCCGAAGCCCACAAGATCTACTCGCCCCATTTCCAAAAATACTTCCGCTACGACGCCCCCGACGGCTGCTGGTACGGCTGCACCCTGGCCTGTGCCAAATTCGCCGCCGGATTGGAACTGCGCACCGGCCCCTACAAAGGCCAAACCGTCACCGTAGACGGCCCCGAATATGAAACGGTGGCCGGGATCGGAGCCAATTGCGGCATCTGGGACCCCCACGCCGTGCTGGAAGCAAACTTCTATTGCGATACCTACGGCATTGACACCATCTCCTTTGCGACGGCAATGGCCTTTGCCATGGAATGCTACGAAGAAGGCATCCTGAACAAAGAGATCACCGGCGGTCTGGAGCTGAATTGGGGCAACGCCGAAGCCATGCTGGAAGCCCTGCACCAAATGGCCAGGGGCGAAGGCTTTGGCGTCATCATCGGCCAAGGCGTCCGCCGCATGAAAAAACTCTTTGCCGAGAAATACGGCGCGGACCCCCAATTCCTGCAAGATATCGGCATGGAGGTCAAGGGGCTGGAATACAGCGAGTATGTGACCAAAGAATCGCTGGCCCAGCAAGGCGGCTACGGCTTGGCCAACAAAGGCCCCCAACACGACGAGGCCTGGCTGATCTTTATGGACGCCGTCAACAACCAGATCCCCACCTTTGAGGACAAAGCCGAAGCGCTCCACTACTTCCCCATGTGGCGCACCTGGTTCGGGCTGAACGGCCTGTGCAAACTGCCCTGGAACGACGTTGAACCGGCGACCAACCGCGAACTGTACAGCGGCATCGAAGCCGCCAAAGTGCCGGAACACGTCCAGAACTACGTCAACCTATTCCGGGGCGTCACCGGGCGCGATGACGTGCAAAGCGGCGAGGACCTGATTCGCATGTCGGAAGTAGTCTACAACTTTCAGCGAATCTTTAACCTGAAGATGGGCCAGGGGACCCGCGAACACGACCGCGTACCCTATCGCTCCGTCGGCCCCGTCACCGACGACGAGTACGAAAGCCGCGCCGAACGTTACGACAAGCAACTGCAAGAACTGGTGGGGCTGGACCCGACGGGCATGAGCACGGCGGAAAAGCGGGAAGCTCTGCGCCGCTACCGGGAGGAACAGTACGAAAGACTGATGGATGCCGTCTACCAACGGCGAGGTTGGGACAAGAACGGTATCCCCACCCTGGAGACGGTGCGGGCGCTGGGCATTGACTTCCCGGAGGTGGTGGACCTGATCCAGGCCCATGCCGGTTAGGCGGCAGCCGAGGGACTCACCGCAAAGACGCCAAGAGCGCAAAGCCCTTCTTTTCCCTTCGCGCCCTTTGCGTCTTTGCGGTTCAAGCTTCCGAATGCGTTTTTGCGATAGAGGTACGATGCACCCACACAAGACCGATTCTGTACGCGTCAATGACAAATGGGACATCCCCTGGCGTGAGGGGATGACCGTCAACGATGTGCTCCAAGCCTGCAACTTTACCCATCATCACATCGTCGTCTCGGTCAACGGGACACTGGTCCCACCGGACACATACGATACCCACACCGTCGCCGGAGGCGATCAGGTCAAAGTGGTCCACATCATCGGCGGCGGATGACGACAAGGAGGTGCAATGAGCGAAATCGAACTGGCCGTCATCGGCGGATCGGGCGTTTACGACATGGAGGCCCTGACCGACATTGAGGAGCGATTCATCCCCACCCCCTTTGGCGATCCATCAGACCATATCGTCATCGGCACATTGGCCGGTAAGCGGATCGCCTTCCTGCCCCGCCACGGGCGGGGCCACCGGCTGACCCCCACAGAAGTCCCCTATCGGGCCAACATCTGGGCACTCAAGAGCCTGGGGGTGGAGCGCATCATCTCCATCAGTGCCTGCGGCAGCATGAAAGAAAAATACGCCCCACGCCATATCGTCATCCCCGACCAGATTTATGACAACACAAAGAAACGCGACTATTCTTTTTTCGGCGACGGCCTGGTGGCCCACATCGGCATCGCCGAGCCGTTCTGCCCTCACCTACGCGGCTTGCTCTACCGGGCAGTGCAAAAGGCCGGGGGAACGGTTCACGATGGTGGGACCTTTATCGTCATCGAAGGCCCCCGCTTCAGCACGCGGGGCGAAAGCAACATCTACCGCTCTTGGGGAGTGGACATTATCGGCATGACCGCCGTCCCGGAAGCACAACTGGCCCGCGAAGCCGAAATCTGCTATGCGACGATGGCCCACGTGACCGACTATGACGTTTGGCATGAGGAAGAAGAAGCGGTCAACGTGGAAATGCTCATCGCCAACCTACAAGCCAACGCCGCCCTGAGCAAACGGGCCATCATGGAGCTGGTGCCCATGTTGGACGATGAGCGACCCTGCGACTGCGGCCAAGCCCTGGCAACGGCCATGATCACCCAACGCGATCTCATCCCCCAGGAAAAAATCAAACAGCTCGGCCCCATCGTCGCCAAGTATTTTTAGACAGAATAAACCATACCCGCCCATCAGCCCTTTATGGAGGCATGACGGACAAGCCACCGGCTTGGTTCGCTTGACGCGGCCCTGCGCCGGTGGCTTCACCCGCCGGTCGGCGGATGGCCGGGGCGCAGCAAGATCGCGAACGCCCGCTCGGCCGTCAACGATTCCTCCACTTATCCCGGTATTTCGGAGAGAACATCGGTTGCTTCCAACAGATGCACGCCTTCCCGCCCAAACAACTGCTTGCGCAACCAATATGCATGTTCAACCCCTACCAACACCAGCATTTTACAATCCGGATTCCGCGCCGCGCCCGCAAGAATCTGATCCAAAAAATGTTGATTCCAACGCTCCCATCCTTCCTTTTCATCTTTCCCAAAGACCTCACTTTGATACTTGTGTTTGATCTCAAAGTGACGGTCCGTTTCGGCAGAATTCACATCCATCGGCGAACTCCA
Source organism: uncultured Anaerolineaceae bacterium (assembly GCA_964593865.1). Taxonomy (GTDB): domain Bacteria; phylum Chloroflexota; class Anaerolineae; order JAAYZQ01; family JAAYZQ01; genus CAZQKE01. The sequence continues at coordinate 9,975 of CAZQKE010000130.1, forward strand.
CCAACCCAAAAGCACCTCATATAGAGCGTTCACATATAGCCCGAATTGCTCCACCGCAGCCGGAGTCCGCTTCTCCAACTCGTCTACGGCTTTTTGCCCTAACCGGACCAATTCGGAATATAGCGGTTCGGCGGGTTCCAACGGGATCACTTCACATTGCAGGTGATCCAACAAAGGATAGATGCTATGCTGGTATTCTTGTTTGACCCGTTGTGCCTTCCGGTCCCTTAGGTCAGATGGCGTCAACTCAACGGCCAGAACATCAGGGGAAAAATGTTCTACTATTCTGGATAAATGAGCATAAGTGTAGTAATCGACCTCGCCGTGAAGATGGTGTAACGTTGAGAGTACCAGAATTTTTGCCATCGCAATCCTCCCGCCCAACGGCGCGGGCACGTGACCTCCGCGCCGACGATCAAAGTCACCAGCCGACAAGTCGGCTTTATCCGCAGATCAGAGTAGGAAACACAGGAGCGGCGGACCGAGAGGGACACCAACACTCCGCCGGGGAGTTCGCCTCCTGAACGCGCCAAGTACCGCCCAGTAAGCTCATCCTAACATGAACTGTTGAAAAAGTCAAACCCCGCCAACCCCAACCCACCATCTCCAGAGTTGGCAAAAACCCCGCCCTCTGCTATACTGCCCCCGTGGATGCCAATGCGACGACCACAATCCAACTGCGGCACCGCCGGCTGTGGATCGCCGTGGCCGTGCCGCTCATCCTGCAACTGATCGTCCCCAGCCGGGCCTGGATCGCCCTCCTGATCGCTTTGGGTGGGGCCGTGGGCTTGGGCTACCTCTGGGCCTGGCAGGCCGCCCACCGCCTCAGCGTCCACCGTGAGCAGCATTACGGCTGGGCGCATGTGGGCGACCTGTTGGAAGAGCGGTTCAGCCTGCACAACGACGGCCCCCTGCCCCTCCTATGGGTAGAGATTGACGACCATTCGGACCTGCCCGGCTACAACGCCCGCTCCGTCCGCAGCGTGGATGGGCGGCAGAGCCTCCAATGGCGGACCGAGGGCTTTTGCCGTCGGAGAGGATTGTTCCACCTCGGCCCCTGGCAGGTCCGCAGCGGCGACCCTTTGGGCCTCTTTCGGGTGACGATCCACCACCCGCAGCGGCGTTCCATCCTGGTCTATCCGCCCGTCGTCCACCTGCCCCACCTGCGCCTGCCGCGCGGAGCCTCCACCGGCGCGGGGCGCACCAGCCGCCGCGCCCTGGAAGTAACAACCAACGCCGCCGGCGTGCGCCCTTACGCCCCCGGTGACAGCCTCAACCGGGTGCACTGGAAGAGCACCGCCCGCCAGGGCCGCCTCATGGTCAAAACCTTCGACCTGGAACCCTCCGGCGACCTGTGGATCGTCCTGGACCTGGACGCCGCCGTGCAAGCCGGGCAGGGGGAAGAATCCACCGAAGAGTACGGCGTCATCCTGGCCGCCTCCCTGGCCGACCGGATGCTCCGCCAGAACCGAGCGGTGGGGCTGGTCGCCTACGGCACGACCGTTTCCCCCGGTTCGTCCCGGCCCCGGCCCCTGCCGACCCTGGTACTGCCCCAAAAGGGCCAGGCCCAGCAGTGGCGCATCCTCCGCGCCCTGGCCACCGTGCGGGCCGGCGGCCTCTGGCCCCTGGCCCGCGTCCTGGCCGAGATGGACCGCAACCTGGGCCGGGGTATGACCCTGGCCGTCATCACCCCCTCCTGCGACCCCGCCTGGGTAGCCGGGTTGCTGCCGCCCATGCGCCGGGGCGTCGCCCCGGTCGTCCTCCTCTTGGATGCGGACACCTTCCGGCAAGAGCCGTCCCGCGACGGCCCCCATTCGGTCGAGGCCATGACCGGCCTCCTGGCCGACCTGGGCATCGTCAGCCACCGCATCACCAAAGGGATGCCTTTCCAACCCGTCGTCCCCCACAAGCCCCAGGGCCGCCCGGCCTTCAAAGTGCTGCCCGGCACGGGGCGCGTCATCCGGTTGGAGGAGTGATCCGCCGTGTACGAACTCCTCGCCTGGCTGCTCCGCCGCTTTCGCCCCCGCGAAGGATGGGCCGCCCTGCTCCTGACCCTGGCGGCGGCCCTGAGCCTGCCCGCCATCCTGCTGGAAGACAGCGATGCTCTGTCTCCCGGCCCGCTGCTGACCATCACCCTGCTGGCGGCCCTGACGGGCCTGCGGCTGAGCCGCACCCGCCTGACGGCCCAGTGGGCGGGCGTCATCGGGGCGGCGTTGGGCCTGGCCGTGACGCTGATCGCCGTCGGGCGGATGTTGCCTCCCCTGGACCTGCCGGGCCGGGATGCAAGCCATCTGATCGCCTGGCTGCGCCGGGGCCGGCCGCCCTTCACCCCACCGCCCCCCTCTCTGACGCTGGGCTTTTTCCGGCAACGCGCCTACGATCTGGCGTTGCGGCTGTGGTGGTGGGGCCAGACCGCCGCCGGGGGAGCCACCGCCCAGGACCCCATCGCCTGGCAGATCATCGCCGCCTGGGGCTGCTGGGCGCTGACCTTTTTCGCCGTGTGGCAACTCTACCGCCGCCGACGGCCCCTGGTCGGCCTGATCCCCCTGGGCCTGGCCGTGGCGACGGCGGCCTTTTTCCACGGCGGAGCGGCCTCTTTCTACCTGCTGCTCTTTCTCTTCAGCGGCCTGTGGCTCACCGCCCTGGGCGACCTCTGGGCGCAGCAGGACCGTTGGGAAGCCGACGGCACCGACTACCCCGGCCAGCTGGGACAGGAGCTGGTCATCGCCCTGGCCCCGTGGCTACTGGCGTTGCTGGCCCTGGCCGCCTTCTTTCCCGTCATCCACCCCAACCAGGTGCGCGAAGCCTTTTGGCGGACGATGAGCGGCCCCTGGTCCCGCGTCGAACGGGCTGCCGAGCGGGTATTCGGCCCTCTGGAAGGGGGCTACCCCGGCCCCGGCGGCACAGCCGATGGACAACTGCCCCAGGCGCACCTTTTGGGCGGCGGGCCGGAGCTGGCCGAAACGGTCGTGCTCTATGTCGTCACCGGCGACCCGCCGCCGGATGACAGGGCCGCGCCGGAAACCCCGCGTCGCTACTGGCGCAGCCTCACCTACGACACCTACACCGGCCGCGGCTGGCAAAACGGCCCCCTGGAAGTTGCCCCCCTCCCGCCCGGCGGGATGCTGGACCCCGCCGCGCCGCCCGGCCCCCGCCTGTTGCAACAGTTTGAACTGCTGACCGGCGGTGAGGGAGAGCAACCGCTGCCCCTGGTCAACGCGCCGCTACAAGTGAACCAAACGGTCACCCTCTACCGGCGCGGGGAGGGCGACCTGGCCCAGGTGGCAGGCCGGGCGCGGCGCTACACCGCCCTTTCCCGCCCGCCCCAACCGACCATCGCCGAGCTGCAGGCCGCGCCCTCAGACCTGCCGCCCGGCCCGGCCGAACGCTATCTGGCCCTGCCGCCGGGCATCCCCCGGCGGGTGTCGGACCTGGCCCGGCAGGTTGTCGCCGGGGCCGAAACCCGCTACGACCAGGCCCACGCCCTGGAACGCTTCCTGCGGACCTATCCCTACACCCTGGATCTGCCCCCGCCGCCGTCCAATCGGGATGTGGTGGACTATTTTCTCTATGACCTGCAAGAGGGGTACTGCGATTACTATGCCTCGGCCATGGTGGTCATGGCCCGGAGTGTGGGCATCCCGGCCCGGCTGGCCTCCGGTTACGCCCAGGGGACTTTTGACGCCGAAAGGGGGCGTTGGGTCGTCACCGAAAAGGACGGACATTCCTGGGTGGAGGTCTATTTTGCGGGCATCGGCTGGGTGGAATTTGAGCCGACGGCGGGTCTGCCGGCCTTGACACGCCCCGGCGGCGCGCCGGAGGAAGAAACCGCGCCGCCGCCCAAGCCGCCCCGCGCCGGGGGGAGATGGTCTGCCCGGCGTGGGCTGCTGTCGGCAACGGCCCTCCTCGCCGGAGGGGTTATCGCCGTCGGGCTGTGGCGTCTCCGCCGCCACGCCAACCTGCCGCCGGAGGCCCTGCTCCGCGACCGGCAGAGACGCCTGCTGCACTGGGGGGCGCGGCTGGGCCGACCTTTGCGCGATGGGCAAACGCTCAATGAATATACCCGCGCCCTGGGCGACGCCCTCCGCCGCCGGGGAGCCGCCTCCCGCTGGTCGGCGGTGCGCCGGGCCGGGGAAACCGCCCCGGCGGAGGTCCGCGAACTGGGCCAGGTCCTCACCCAGGCCCGCTACCGTCCCCGCCCACCCGATG
>CAZQKE010000131.1:0-17727 GCA_964593865.1 uncultured Anaerolineaceae bacterium
GGCTTTCCCACCCACGTCAAACTCGCAGCCCAGGTGGACACGGTCATTGCCAACGGCGCCGAATGCGACCCCTTGCTCCAATGCGACCAGCGGCTCATGGAGCACCACGCCGCCGAGATCGTGCGCGGCCTGGAGTTGGCCATGGCGGTCACCGGCGCGGAGCGGGGCATCCTGGCCCTCAAAGAGGAGTATGACGGGGCGGTGGCCGCCCTGCGCCGGGCAATGGGCGACCGCCCGCACCTGCGCCTGCACCTGATGGAAAGCCGGTATCCCGCCGGCGACGAGTTCGTGCTGGTCTACGAAACGACCGGGCGACTGGTCCCGGAGAGCGGCCTGCCGCTGCACGTGGGCTGTCTGGTGCAGAACGTGCAGACCCTGTTCAACATCAACCGCGCCGCCGAGGGTACGCCTGTGACCCACCGCCTGCTGACCGTAACCGGCGCCGTAGCCCGGCCTGTGACCCTGTGGGTGCCCATCGGCACCGCCATCGGCCGGGTGCTGGCCTGGGCCGGGGGCGTGCAGCCGCCTCGCTGGTCGGGACGCACCCCCGCCGATTACGCCGTCGTCATCGGCGGGCCGATGATGGGCCGCCTGGCAAAAAGCCTGGACGAGCCGGTGACGAAAACGACCAGCGGACTGCTGATCCTGCCCCGCGACAACCCGGTAGTGCGTTCCCTGAGCCGCTCGCGGACGGCCTGGGTGCGACGGGGCATGTCCACCTGCGATCAGTGCCGCGATTGCACCGACCTGTGCCCGCGCCACCTGCTGGGCCACAGCCTCAAGCCCCACGAGGTGATGCGGGCCATCAACTACGGCCTCACCCGTCCGGCGGACAAGGTGACGGCGGCGGTGCTTTGCTGCGAATGCCGCCTGTGCGAAGCCTATGCCTGCCCCCTGGGGCTTTCGCCCATGGCCTATTACCAATCCATCAAAGCGGAACTGCGGGCGCAGGGCTGGGTCAACCGGGTGCACAAACGGGCCAACCTGACGGTCCATCCCATGCGCGAATACCGCCTGGTCCCCACCAAGCGGCTCATCGCCCGCCTGGGCCTGGGCGACTGGGAAGAGCAGGTCTGCCCTTTGGATGAGGAGGAATACCATCCGACGCAGGTGACGATCCCTTTGCGGCAGCACATCGGCGCGGCGGCCCAACCGGTGGTGGGCGTCGGCGACGTGGTGGCAGCAGGGGACCTGATCGCAGCAATGCCGGAGGATACGCTGGGAGCCAATGTCCACACCTCCATCGGTGGGCGGGTGACGATGGTGAGCAAAGAGATGATCACAATAGAGGTGCGGTAGTTATGTCATGCGGGGGCCGAGATAAATGGGGATGAATGCTCTAACCAAAGCCGAATTCTTTACCACGACCCATCGTCTCACCGGGGAGGTACAGACAGGAGTGAACATGTTCAGCGACATGCTGAACGACAAATCGCAATCCTACCTGATGGTCTTCAACGTATATCTTTCCCATTTGCACAGAGCAGGCGAGATCGGAGCATACGCACCTGTCGCCTATCTGACCAAGAAAAATATCGGCTTTGTCATCGTCCCCCGCAGCGAAGTACGGTCACCGGAACTGCATCGTTACACGGTGCAACAGTACAACGCCCTGATCACATTGCCGGGTTTTGAAATCAGGGGGAGATTCGCCGGGCCACCCCGTTTTGATCTGCGGACCTTCTCACCGGCTACCCTGGATACCTTTGTGATGATCGGAGAAGCCGAAGCACGGATTGTCTCCTCCCCGGAGATCGTCTTCCGCGGCGAGGTGATCTTGGTCAATCGGGCCAGGATAGAAAGCTTCTGCCTGAGTGAATAGGGGGCAGGGGGATAAAACACGATGACGCGCATTCTGGTCATTGATGACGAAGTTGCTCTAACAGAGATCATGAGCCGTATCCTGGGGGATGCCGGTTTTAAAGTCGAGACGGCCACATCCGGTCAGGAGGGGTTGCAAAAGGCCATAAGGACACAGCCCGACGCCGTGATCCTGGACGTGATGATGCCCGACATGGACGGGTATGAAGTGTGCCGACGCCTGCGCCACGACCCGCGCACCGCCCGCGCGAGCATCCTCATCACGACGGCACGCGGGCAGCCGGTGGACAAAACAATGTCACTGCAAGCAGGAGCCGACCTCTACCTGGCCAAGCCGGTGAAAAAAGATGTGCTGATCTCCCAGGTCCGACAAATGTTGGCCCAGAAGCCCTTCGGCGGTGCACCTTTAGGCCGCCAGATCGCGGTACTGCATCTGCAAAAAGGGAGCGGTGCCACGACACTGGCCGGTAACCTGGCTTCAAACCTGAGCCGATTGCCGGGCCGCCTGACCGTGATCGCCGACCTGGACTTCCAGGCGGGGCGGGTGAGCAAGTACTTGGGCATCGCTCCGGGACGGTCCTGGTTGGAAGCCCCGACCCTCGGCGAAGATGAAGTGATCGCCCATCTGGTGCATTTGGAAAGCGGCCTGTTTGTTCTTCCGGCGCCAACGTTGGATGAAGTCAGCCGCCCTGACCCCCAGGTCGTCGGTCACCTGTTGCAACTGCTCCGTCGGTGGTTTGATTTTGTCGTGGTGGACACACCGCGCGATATGGGCAAATTGGCCGTGCCGGTGATGCGACTATCGTGGTTGATTCTGCTGTTGCTCACGCCGGACCCGGCATCGCTGAAAGCCGCCCGTGCCGGCCTGACGGCCTTGTACCGCCTGGGAGCATCTTCGCTCCAAATATGGCCGGTGCTCAACAAGGTGGGCACACAACCCCATGCATTTGCCCGGCAGGTGGAAAAAACGACCGGCTTGCCCGTCGCAGCCATGTTACCCTGGTCCCCCCAAGAATGCCTGGAGGCCGAGGAGAAGGGACGCCCGTTGATCCTGGACGTGCCCGACTCACCAATCGGCAAAGCCATCCAAGCACTGGGACAGCGCGTGGTGCGGGCCAGCCTCAGCACGTCAGCATGACGAGGGGAGCCACCTAATGACGGAACCGGCCATCGCCTTGATCGAAACGAACAGCATCGCCGCCGGGATCCTGGTCGGCGACGCCATGGTCAAAAAGGCAGAGGTGGAGCTGCTGGAAGCGCGGTCCATCTGCCCCGGCAAATACATGGTCCTCATCGGCGGAGAAGTGGGGCCGGTGCGCGAATCGTACCAAACGGGGATCGCCACCGCCGCCGATACGCTGGTAGACCGGCTCTTTTTGCCCAACGTGGACCGCTCCATCTTTCCTGCGCTGATGAGCGCCACACCGCCCAGAGGCGACGAAGCCCTGGGCATCATCGAAACGGTCACGGCGGCGGTCTGCATCGTCGCCGCCGACGCCGCCGCCAAAGCGACCGACATCCAACTGCTGGAAATCCGCCTGGCGAACGGCTTGGGGGGCAAAAGCTTCGTCCTGTTGGAAGGAACCGTCGCCGATGTAGAAGCCGCCGTCGCCGCCGGGGTCGAACCGGTCAAGCAAGAGGGCCTGCTCATCCGCCAGGTTGTCATTCCGCAGCTCCATGAGCAAATGCGGGCCAAGATTTTGTGAGAGGTGTCAAAATCGGCAAGGGAGAGAAGGAAATGGTACAGGCAATAACCATTGAAGAGGAAACGATCCGTGAAGGGGTATTTATACCCCAAGACCTGCTCACAAAGTACACATCTATCGAGATCAAGATCACCGCCGGTCATGTGACAATTACGAATCCCCAGAAGCGATCATGGGCAGAAATACGTCGCGACATTGATCGGAGGCGCGAAGCCCTAAAAGCCAAGCACGGGCTATTTCCAGACAGCACTCCCTTGATCCGTGAGGACCGCGACAGTCGATGAAATGGTTAGTCCCAGATGCCAGTGTCGCCATCAAATGGTTCGTGCCAGAGCACGACAGCGATCAGGCACTCTTGATTTTAGACGAATATGACAGCGGCCTCTACCGGTTCGTCGCACCCGAACTGCTTGTGAGTGAAATAGGGAACATCTTGTGGAAAAAACGCGATCTCGTTGACAAGGAGAGCGGTACAGCGATCATCAGGAACCTGCTAGAGTGGGATATAGCACTTGTACCCTCTACACGGATCATCACCGCAGCGTACCGGCTGGCGTGGCGGTATGAGCGAACTGTGTACGATTCTATGTACCTGGCCACCGCCCAGCTCTACCGCTGTGACATGGTAACGGCAGATGAACGGCTTACAACGCCGTCCGAGAGCGGTTGCCCTTTGTCAAACTGCTCCGGCATTGGACATAGCGTACGCAACACGGGGTAAAACCATGCAATTCGCCCGCGTCATCGGCACATTGGTTGCCACGCAAAAAGTGGAAGGACTGGAAGGCGTCAAATTCCTGGTCATCCAGCCGTTGGACAAGCATCGCCAACCGGTCGGCGAACCGATCATCGCCGCCGACGGCACGGCCCAGGCCGGGCCGGGGGAGCTGGTGTTCTACATCAGTAGCCGCGAAGCAGCCCTGGCCTTGCCCCAATGGTTCGTGCCGGTGGACCACGCCATCACCGGCATTGTAGACGAAGTGGATATTGCCTGAGCCATGAGCCTTCGATTCCAATGGGACACGCACAAAGCAGCACAGAACGCCAGGAAGCACCATGTTACCTTTGAAGAGGCAGCTACGGTCTTTGGGGATCCATTGGCCTGGATCTTTGACGATGAGGACCATTCGGAGCAGGAGCACAGAGAACTGATTATCGGTCACTCAAATCGCAATCGGCTCCTGATCGTCTCGTTTACCGAGCGAGAAAGAACAATTCGAATTATCAGTGCACGGAAGGCGAACCGCCAGGAACGCAAGGATTATGAAAATGCAAGATGGTGACGTAGTACAGGAAATAGATGATTTGCGCGAACACTACCACTTTGATTACAATAAGGCCAAGCCGAACCGCTTTGCCGACCAATTCAGCGAAGAGACGATCGCCATTGTGCTGGACCCTGACGTGGCAGCGGTATTCACAACACCGGAAGCGGCCAATCAGGCACTGCGTGCATTGATCGCCGCTTTGAGAAGCATGACCGGACTACCCGGCCTGTTGGAGAAACCGGAAACCAAAACAGCGCAAGTGGATATTGCCTGATGTATATCGGACGGGTCAGTGGGACGGTGGTCGCCACCATCAAAAACGAACTGTATCGGGGCCACAAGTTGCTGGTCGTGGACAAACTGGATCTGCACGGTCGGCCTACGACCAAATACGATATTGCCGTGGACATGGTCCAGGCCGGGGTAGGCGACGTGGTCTTGGTCCTGGATGAGGGCAACTCGGCACGGCAGATCGTGGGCAGGGAGCCGGACGGGGCCATCCGCGCGGTCATCGTCGGCATTGTGGACCAGGTGGAACTGGCGGAGGGGGGCGACTTTGCTCTTTGAAGCCAACCTGCGGACGACGGCCATGGGCATCCTGCCCCACACCGACGTGGAAGCCGCCCTGGACCTGGCCTTGAGCGTGGACATCCCCTTCTGGCCGCAGCTGCCCAAAGTCAGCTTCTACGAGGACATGTACGCCCAGGCATCGGAGGGCTTTCCCGGCATCCGCCTGGACCTGGAGAACGAACGGGTGCTCTTTGACACGGCGCGTTTCTACGATGAACTGCTGACCTACGCCGAAGCCAGCCAGGACCCGGCCTTTTTCACCCTATCACCCACCTACTCAACCGTCTACCATCGCTTCCTGGAGCTGGACCTGAGCGACCGGATCGCCATTCGGGGGCAGGTCATCGGCCCCATCAGCTTCGGCCTCAAGATCGCCGACGAAAATCGCAAGCCGATCATTTACAACGAAGACATCAAAGCCATCCTGCTGGAATTCCTGGCAGGCAAGATCAACCGGCAGCTGGCCGAGATGCAGGCCGTCCACCCTCGCGCCTTTGTCTGGCTGGACGATCCGGGGTTGGAGTTCATCTTTTCCAGCCTGTCCGGTTACACCGACCTGATGGCCCGCGCCGACCTGGCCGAATTCCTGCACAGCCTCCGGGGCTGGAAAGGACTGCACCTGTGCGGCAACCCCGACTGGCACTTTTTGTTGGACGCCGACCTGGACCTGCTCTCCTTCGACACTTACGGCCAGGGGACGGTGTTCAGCCGCTACGCCGAAGCGGTGATCCGCTTCCTGGAGCGGGGCGGCGTGATCAGTTGGGGCATCGTGCCCACCCTGACCGACACCCTATCCAAAGAGAACGTCGCGGGGTTGGTCGCCCGCCTGGAGGATCTGTGGGACCATCTGGTCGCCCAGGGCGCGGACCGGGAGCGGATCTTGCGTCAGGGAATGCTGGCCCCGGCCACCTGCTGCCTGGTCAACCGTGACGGCACCGAAACGGTGGAACGGGCCTTTGCCCTGGTCCGGGCAGTGTCGGAGACGCTACGCGAGCGGTACAGGTTGTATTGAGCCATGACCGGGCGGATGACAGAGCACGAGCTACGGCGGGAGATGGTCCGCATCGGGCGGCTGATGTGGGAACGGGGGTATGTCGCTGCCACCGACGGCAACCTTTCGGCCCGGCTGGGCCGGGACCGCATCCTGGTCACACCCAGCGGAGCGAGCAAGGGCTTTCTCTCCGCCGACGACCTGGTGGTCATCCGGCCCGACGGCGAGCCGCTGGGCGGCTACCGGGGCCGGGGGCGACGACCCTCATCCGAAATCGCCATGCACCTGGCGGTCTATGAACAACGGCCCGACGTGTGGGCGGTGATCCACGCCCACCCGCCCCTGGCCGTCGCCTTTAGCATCGCCGGGGAGTCGCTGGCCCGCTGCGTGCTGCCGGAAGTGATCGTCACCCTGGGGGCCATCCCCACTACCGACTATGCCACACCGGGCACAGCCGAGGTCCCCGCCAGCATCCGCGAGGCCATCGCCGAGTACGACGCCCTCATCCTGGCCCATCACGGCACGCTGACGGTGGGGGTCACCCTGTGGGAAGCCTACTTGCGGCTGGAAAAGGTAGAACACACGGCCCAGATCACCCTGGCCGCCCGCCAACTTGGCCGGGTGAACACCCTGCCACCGGAGGCAGTGGACAAACTGATCGCCAAGCGCAACACCCTGTTGCAACAGATCGGTCGGCAAGTATGCGAAACATGCACCGTCTGCACACCATGAGAGGGAACCTATGGAAACCATAGCCAATCCTCACGACCGCTTTTTCAAGCAACTGTTTTCTCGCCAGGAAGCCGCCCGTGACTTTATGCGCTATTACCTGCCCGCCGAAGTAGCCGAATCGTTGGATCTGGACTCGCTGGCATTGCGCAAGGATTCGTTCATAGACGGAGATCTACAAGAGCACTTTTCCGACCTGTTGTACGAAGTAGACCTACGGAGCGGAGGTGGAGCCTACATCTATGTCCTTTTCGAGCACAAAAGTTACCCGGAGAGACTGATCGCCTTCCACCTGCTGCGCTACATGGTCAAGGCATGGGAGCAAGCCCTCAAGGAGCGGCTAGAACTGGTTCCCATCCTACCCGTAGTGGTGTACCACGGGGCTTCCCCGTGGCGCGTATCACCCTACCTGAGCGACCTGGTGAAAACACCGGAAACACTGACTCCCTTCGTGCCGAATTACCGCTACTGGCTGTGCGATCTGTCGCGCTACAGTGATGAGGAGATCAGAGGTGAAGTTGTACTGCGTGCAGGGCTGCTGTTGCTCAAGTATATCCTGAGCGACGAAATCGGAGAACGGTACAGGGAGATCCTGGCCTTGTTCCGGGGCCTGTCGGATAGTCGGACGGCATTAGAGTACCTGGAGACGATGCTGCGCTATCTTTCCGGGGCCACGGATCAGATCACCAGTGCGGATCTACAGGAAACGGTAGAAGAGGTTTTTCCAGAAGGAGGTGGCGAACTGATGATGACTATAGCGAGAGAATGGTTAGAACAAGGCAGACAGCAGGGCCGCCTGGAAGGGTTGCAAGAAGGATTGCAGGAGGGAATGCAAGAAGGATTGAAGAAGGGAATGCTGGCCGGGATCAAGGTTGGTCTGGACATCCGTTTCGGTTTAGAAGGGCTGCGACTGCTACCCGAGATCGCCAAGATCGAAGACATAGACGTTTTACAAACGGTCCAGGAGGCACTCAAAACGGTCAACTCACCGGATGAACTGCGCCTCATCTACCAAAACTGACAAATCTTGAAGGAGACCGAGAATATGAAAGGATTGATTCTGAGCGGCGGCAAGGGAACCCGCCTCTACCCCATCACCTACACCAGCGCCAAGCAGCTGGTCCCGGTGGCCAACAAACCGGTTCTGTTCCGCGTCATTGAGGCCATCCGCGACGCAGGCATTGACGACATCGGCATCGTCGTCGGCGACACCGCCGAGGAGATCAAAGCCGCCGTCGGCAAAGGACGGCGTTGGGGCGTCAAAATCACCTACATCCACCAGGAAGCGCCCCTGGGCCTGGCCCACGCCGTCAAGGTCAGCCGCGAATTTTTGGGCGACGACCGCTTTGTCATGTTCCTGGGCGACAACGTCATCGAAGGGGGCATTTCGGGCCTGATCCGCGAGTTCGAAAGCAGCGACTATGACTGCCAGATCGTGCTCACCCCCGTTGCCCATCCGGAACGTTACGGCGTGGCCGAACTAGACCCCGAAACGCGGCGCGTCATTCGCCTGGTGGAAAAACCCCGCCATCCCCCCAGCAACCTGATCCTGGTGGGAATCTACATGTTCAACCATCGCATCTGGGAAGCGGTGGAGGCCATCAAACCTTCCTGGCGGGGCGAATTGGAGATCACCGACGCCATCCAGTACCTGGTGGACAAGGGTTACCACGTCCACCCCTACATCCACCGCGGCTGGTGGATCGACACCGGCGAGCCGGGCGAGATGCTACAGGCCAATGACTTGGTGCTGGATGAAATTGAACACCGCATCGAAGGCTATGTGGACCGCGATTCCCAGATCAACGGCAAGGTAACCGTGGAAAAAGGAGCCGAGATCATCAACAGCCGCATCCGCGGACCGGCCATCATCGGCGAAGACACCCGCGTCGTCAATTCCTACATCGGGCCGTTTACCTCCATCTACCACCACGTCCTCATTGAGAACAGCGAAATTGAACACTGCATCATCTTGGAACACAGCCAGATCCTGGACATCCCCTACCGCATTGAGGACAGTCTGATCGGGCGTTACGCCCAGATCACCCGTTCGCCCATCAAGCCCAAAGCCCTCAAGATGACATTGGGAGACCACAGTCACGTGGGGATTTTGTAGCAAATAGAAAGAGAGGAGGTGAGATTGTGGGTTCCGTCAAAAAATGGCGCAAGAAAAAAGCATCCAAGCACAAACACCGCAAGATGCTGAAAAAGACCCGCTGGCAGCGGCGCAAATAAGAGACCGATCCCCTCGTGGGTGCATCGCCCGTGGGAAGGTTGAGAACAGGATGTGAAAAATGGCAGAGACGCTGCCCTTGCTGATCATGACCGGAGCCGGTGAGGGGAGCGAACCGGAGCGGATGGTCAACGGTGCGCGCCAGGCCGCCACGTTGGACCTGGTGGAGCGGGCCTTGACCGTCCCGGAGTTGCGGCCCATCGTCGTGGCGACCAACGCCCCGGCCCTGGCCGAGGCGTTGGCTGCCTTCCCCGTACAGGTGGACCTGGATCCGCCGGACCGTCCTTTCCACTTTGGGCAGCGTCTGCTTGAGCTGCTCACCCGCTACGGGATGGACCGCTGCTTCTACATGGGGGGCGGGGCCGCCCCTTTGCTGCCCGCCTCTCAGCTGGCGGTCGTGGCCGAAATGATGTGCTCCGCCGACAACCTGCTGGTCACCAACAACTTTTACTCATCCGACTTTGTCGCCTTCAGCCCAACGGCGGTGTTGCAGGACTACCCCTTGCCGGAGAACGACAACGAGCTGGCCTGGCTGCTGGGGGAGCATGTGGGCTTGACGGCTCACGAATTGCCCCGCACCAGCGCAACCCAGTTCGACGTGGACACCCCGGCAGACCTGTTGGTCCTGACCATGCACCCGGAAGTCGGGCCGCACACCAAAGCCTATCTCGCCGGTTTACACCTGGACACATCGCCTTTGGAAGAGGCGTTGCCGTTGATGTGCGACCGCGACGCCACGATCATCGTCGCCGGGCGGATCAGCGGGGCAACCATGCGCTACCTAGAGCGGGAGACGGCGTGCAACACCCGCATCTTTTCCGAAGAGCGGGGGATGCGGGCCAGCGGTCGTCAGGCGCGGGGGGAGGTGCGCAGCCTGTTGGGCTACTACCTGGAAGCCGTCGGCCCCGCGCGCTTTTTCGAAACGCTGGCAACGATGGGCCAGGCGATCTTTTTGGACAACCGCGTGATCATGGCCCACCGCCGCCTCTGGCCTTCGGCCGCCGACCGCTTCTATTCCGACCTGCGCCGACCGGAATGCATCACCGACTCCTTTGTCCGGGAGTTGACCGAAGCGGCCATGGCCGCACCGGTCCCCGTAGTGATGGGTGGGCACGCCTTGGTAGCGGGAGGCATGTACGTCTTGGTGGAGGCAGCTTGGGCGCGAGGGCACGACGTGCCCCGGCGAGTTGTCCCCCAGGTTGTGGAAAGGTGACGGGATGAATCGGGAAGAAGCAGGGAAAAAAGGCCGGATTTTCATCGCCGATGACGAAGTGGAGGTAATCGATCTGGTGCAGATGGCCCTCGGAATGGAGGGCTATGAAGTGCTGTCGGCGCTCAACGGAGAGGACGCACTGGCCCAGATCCGTGAGCAAAAGCCGGACCTGGTGCTGCTGGACGTGCACATGCCCAAGATGAACGGTCTGGACGTGCTCACCCACCTGCAGGACGATCCGGCTACGGCCCGGATTCCGATCATCGTGCTGAGCGTGGCGACCACCTACCCCGATGTACAGAAAGCGTTGCAGCGGGGGGCGGTAGCCTATCTGCCCAAACCGTTCGGCATCCGTGAGATGTCACGCCAGGTGGCCCGCATCTTGGCGATGGATGAGGCACAGCGCGAGGCATACCGCCGGCAGGCCCTCACCAGTCTGGGGGCAACCTGGTAGCGGAAAACTCCCGACGATCAAAGACCCGAGTCACCGGCCCCGGCGATCACCAGCGTAAACTCGCCGCGCGGCTTACGGTGACGATAGTAGGCCAGCAGCTCCACAGCCGTCCCGCGCCGCACCTGCTCATGGAGCTTGGTCAGCTCGCCGACGACGGCCAGGGGCCGTGCGCCGAACAGTTCGGCCAGGTCGGCCAGCGTGTCCGGCAGGCGGTGGGGCGATTCGTAGGCAACCAGGGCAAAAGGGTGTGTTACCAGCGGGGCCAGCAGCGCGCGGCGGGCGGCGGCGGTGCGCGGCAGAAAGCCGAGAAAGATAAACCGCTCCGCGGGGATTCCGGCAACGCTCAGTGCGGCGTTCAAGGCGGTGGGGCCGGGCACGACCTGCACCGGCAACCCTTGCTCCAGCACGGCGGCGATCAGCTCATAGCCGGGGTCGGACAGGCCGGGCATCCCCGCCTCAGAGACCAGGGCCACATCCCCTTCGGCCAGGGCTGCGAGCACGGCGGCCAGACGCTGCCGTTTTTTGCGCCCATAAGCATCGGTGTAACGCCGCATCGGCGTCGAAAGGCCGTAGTGCGCCAGCAGACGTTGGGTGCGGGCCGGGTTCTCGGCGGCAATGAGGGAGACCCGGCCCAACACCTCCAACGCGCGGGGGCTGATGTCCTCTAGGTTGCCGATGGGTGTACCGACGACGTAAAGCGTGCCCATGGGGTCCCTCCGGTCTCTTTCTGCATTATAGCACGACCGTTCCTTGCAGGCAAGCGTGCAACCTTTGGCCCGCCGGGACGTAAGGGATGGTGAGGCAAGGGGGCGAACGCAGTTCTATGACTGCCCGGCCCACCGTGCGCGAAATGGAAATCCCGTCATCTGTAAGGAGAGAAAAAATGAGCGAGGAAGAAAAGGTTGAAGCAGGGCAAACGACCGACACAGAGGAACAAGCAGAGCGGGTGACAATGACCGAGGAGATCAAAGTACAGGCACAGGACCTATTCCAGATCATCAACGACATCATCCGCGAGGGAACGGCCAAGCGGATCACCGTCCTGCGCAACGACCGGGTACTGCTGGACATCCCTCTGGTGTTCGGCCTGGCTGCCAGTGTAGTCTTGGCCGTACAAATGCCGCTTCTGTCGGCGTTGGTGGCCGTGGGGGCCTTGTTCGGCGGCTGCACCGTCCGCATAGAACGGGAAGAATAACCACAGCCCGGCCATCACCCGTGCGCAGCGTCCAGCACGCTGCGCACTTTTTGTGTCAAAGATTCCACCGTGAAAGGCTTGGGCAAAAAGGCAATGCTTTGCCGCTCCCCTTCCTGATGGGCCAGCACGCGGTCGCCGTAACCGGAGGTAAAGAGCACGCGCATCTGTGGACGTTGGGCCAAAAGCGTTTCGGCCAGCTCCCAACCCTGTATTCCGGGCATGACAATATCGGTCAGCAGAAGGTGGATCGGTCCATCGTACTCACGGCTGCGGCTCAGGGCGGCCTCGCCATCTTTGGCGACCAGCACCCGATAGCCGTGTGACCGGAGGATCTGGGCCGCCAAGTCCCGCACCACGGCATCGTCTTCGACGACCAGGATCGTCTCTTCCCCGCGGAGGGAAAGGGAGAACGCCTCGCCTTCCTCCGCCGAAGGTTCGGATCGGTAGGTTCTGGGCAAATAGATGTCAAAGGTGGCCCCTTCCCCCGGCGCACTTGTGACCGAAATGTGGCCGCCGTGCTTTTTGACGATGCCGAACACCGTGGAAAGCCCCAAACCCGTGCCCTGTTCCCGCTCTTTGGTGGTGAAAAAGGGTTCAAAAATGTGCTCCAGCACATCGGCATCCATCCCGATCCCCGTATCGCGCACCGTCAAACGCACATACTCGCCCGGCTGCGCCCCTATGCGCTCCGCCTCGGCCCGATCCAACACCACGTTGGCCGTCCCGATGGTCAAGCGTCCTCCCTGGGGCATGGCATCGCGGGCATTGACCACCAGGTTGATGATCGCCTGATCAATCTGGGAAGGGTCTACATAAACCGGCCACAGGTCCTCCTCCAGCATCGTCATCAGCTCTATGTCCTCGCCGATGATCCGTTGCAGCATCCGGCCCATATCGCCCACCAGGCGGTTGAGGTTTACCACCTTTGGCTCGATGGGTTCCTGGCGACTGAAACTGAGGAGCTGCTTGGTGAGATTGGCCGCCCGTTGGCTGGCATCCTCAATCTGATGGACATACTCCCAGAGTGGATCCTCCGGGCGGAGCTTCTTTTTGAGGAGCTGCGTGCTCAGCTGGATAATGGTCAGCGTGTTGTTGAAATCGTGGGCCACGCCACCTGCCAAGCGGCCCACCGCCTCCATCTTTTGGGCCTGCAGGAGTTGGGCCTGAGTACGTTTCAGTTCCATCAGGCTCGTCTCCAACTCGTGCACCAAACGGGCCTTGCGCCACGCAGCCGAAATCTGATGGGCAAAAGCGGTGATGGCCGGCACATCCCCTTCGGTGAGATCGTCGGCTTGGACGGTCAGAAGGCCCAATGTGTCATCCCCCACAATGAGCGGCGCGACCACCGATTTGGTGATTCGGAGCAGCCGGGCGATCCGCACCGAAAGGGGGCGGGCGCGGGTTGGCAAAGCGGGTCGCAGCGCCTCGCTGTCGGCGACGAATATGGACTTTCCTTCCCGAATGGCCTGTTGGAACGGCTCCACGGCCTCAAGGGGGATTTCGGCCAAAGACAGGTCACCGCCCAGGAGCCTTTTCACGGCCTTGATGCCACGGGGATCGTAGCTCAAGTGGTGCGGAGTGAGGGTGCGCCGGTCCTCGTTCAGGAGCAGAATGGCATAGGACCATCCCAGCTTGGCGAATTCGGTCCCCACGGCGGCAAATACCTCCTGGGGAGTCAACGCCTGCTCCATTGCCAGAGCCGCCTCGTTGAGAGCGTGCAGGAGCTGCTCGGCCCGCTTGCGCTTGGTGATGTCCGTGGTGACAACATAGTGCCCGATGATCTCCCCATCGTGGCGGCTCCATGAGCAGTGGGCCTGGATGTAGCGGCGGCTGCCGTCCTTGCGCGTAATCCAAAACTCGGTTTTGAGGGGAACCCGGCCCGCCTTTTGGGTTTCCGCAACGAGCCGCCTCAGACGTTCCCTTTCCTCCGGGGCGGCGAACTGGAGGAAGGACATCGTTTTGTATTCCTCGCGGGGGTAGCCGACGATCTCGCAGGCCCGATCATTGACATAGACCACCTGCCCCCGCTCAATAATGGTCAGGCCATCCTGGATGCTGTCGGCCATGCGGCGGAAGCGGGCTTCGCTTTCCATCAGCGACCTTTCGGCCTGACGGCGTGCCCGTCGCTCTCGCGCTTCCTGCAGCTCCCGACGGACGGCCGGCCCCAGGCGGGCCAGATTGCCCTTGAGCACGTAATCGTGGGCGCCGGCCTTCATGGCCGCCACGGCCACATCCTCGCCGATTGTGCCGGAAACGACGATAAAGGGTGTATCCAAACCCCTCCGGCGCAGCAGTTCCAATGCAGCCATCCCGCTAAAGTGCGGCATGGCATAGTCGGCAACGATCACATCCCACGCCCGTTCCTCCAGGGCAGACCGCATCTCCTCCGCCGTTTGCACCCGGCGGTAGACCGGCTCATAGCCGCTGTGCTCCAGCTCGCGCACGATCAGGAGGACATCATCCTCCGAATCTTCTACGATCAGAGCGCGGAGAGGAATGCCCATCAGCCTTTCCCCCTCTGCAGAGGATGTTGATTCAGGACCAGCCAATAAAGACCTAACTGCTGCACCGCATGGGTGAACTGGGCAAAATCCACCGGTTTGCGAATGTAACTATTGGCACCCAATTGGTAGCTGGCGACAATGTCCTGCTCCTCGTCGGAGGAGGTGAGCACGACGACGGGGAGCAAGGCGGTCCGGGGATCGGCCCGGATCTGTTGCAGCACTTCCAACCCATCCAGCTTGGGGAGCTTCAGGTCCAAGAGGATGACCTGGGGCATGATGGAAATATCGCGGTCGGCGTAGGCCCCCCTTCCCCAAAGGTAGTCCAGGGCCTCCACGCCGTCGCGGGCGACGACGATCTCGTTCAGGATGTTGCTCTTTTCAAGGGCACGCAAGGTGAGCAACTCATCGTCCGGATTGTCCTCCACCAGCAAAATGATCTTGTCTTTCATCATCTTTCCCCGAAAATCATGGGCCGTTCACGAACTGAGCGCGAACGTGCCCGGCCCGGTGGCGCAAGTCTCCGATTTGCGCTAGGGGATAGCAGCATCGCGCAGGCGGACGCCCGATCACAGGCCCGAAAAGAGCGACCTGAGTCGCCCCTCCTCACGGCAAGGTGAAATAAAACGTGGCCCCCTTTTCCACCTCTCCCTCTGCCCAGACCTGCCCGCCGTGGCGGTGGATGATGCGCTGCACCGTTGCCAGACCGATGCCGGTTCCTTCGAATTCGGCAAGGCCGTGCAACCGTTGGAACGCGCCGAACAGCTTGTCGGCGTAGGCCATGTCAAACCCGGCCCCATCATCCCGCACATAGTAGACCGTCCGCCCTTCCTTCTGCATCACGCCGAACTCTATGCGGGCCGTCGGGTGCTTGGAGGTGAACTTCCAAGCGTTGCCCAGGAGGTTTTCCAGGGCCACCTGCAACAGGTGTGGATCGCCGACGGCGGTCACATCGGGGGCGATCACCCATTCCACCTGCCGCTCCGGCTCCTGCCCGGCCAGATCCTCCGCAATCTGCCGGACCATATCGCTCAGGTTCACCGACCTGCGGTGCATCACCCGACGCGTCAAGCGGGAAAGCTGCAACAGGTCGTCAATGAGCCGGCCCATCCGCTTGGCCGCCGCCCGCACCCGCCGCAGATAATCCTGCCCGCGGGCATCCAGCATCTCGGCGTAATCCTCCAACAACGCTTGGCTAAACCCATCAATGCTCCGCAGAGGAGCACGCAGGTCGTGGGAGACCGAGTAAGCAAAAGCTTCCAACTCTCGGTTGACCGCCGCCAGCTCGGCGGTCCGCGCGGCTACCAGGTCCTCCAAGTGGGTGGCGTAACGTTGGATCTGGTCGTAAAAGCGGGCGTTGGTGATGGCCACGGCCACCTGATCGGCCATCGTCTGCAAAGCGGCAATATCCGCCGGGGAAAAGGCAGCCGCCTGCGCGCTCTGCACCGAGAGCGCACCGATACACTGCCCGCGGGCAATGAGGGGCAAAGCCATCTCGGAGCGGGTCAGGGGCAGGTAGGGGTTGTCAAAACGCACCGCCTCTTCCCCCACATCCAGGGCGATCCGGGCCTCACCGTGGGCCACACACTGCCCCGTCATGGATGCTCCACCGACACGCAGCTTATGACCGGCCTGAAGCATCAACCGGCCCGGCTCGCCGGTCCCGGCCTGCAAAACGGCATACTCGCCCTCCTCATCCACCAGAAAAAGCCCCACATAGTAAAACCCAAAGCGGGATTGGATGACATTGACCACTTCCTGCATCAATTCATCCGGGTCCAAAATGGTGCTGGCCGATTTAGAAATCTCGGCAGCGGTCATCAACTGGGTGCTGCGGTGGATCAGGTCGCTCAGCAGGCGTTCGCGCTCTTCCTGGGCCATCTTGCGCCGGGAAATATCGCGCACGATACTTTGGATGCGCAACGGTCGCCCGGCCTTGTCGCGAACCAGGGCGATATTGACCTCGGTGGGCACCGCCGTACCGTTTTTGTGGCGGAAACTGCGTTCATAGACCGGCAGCGACCGACCGGCCAGCAGGTCCCGGAGCCGCTGCCGACCGTCTTCCCGCTCATCGGGCATCACAAAATCCAAAATGGACCGGCCTTGTATCTCTTCCAAAGAATACCCCAACAGGCGGGAAGCCTGGCGGTTCGCTTCCAGCACGACACCTTCCAGGTCCAGCAGGAAGATGGCATCGTTGGTATGTTCAAAGAGCGCACGGTATAGCCCTTCTTCGCGCTCAACCACCCGTTGGTCGGTATCCATCGCCGATCCTTTCTGGGGGGAACGTTGCCTGCACCGCGCTCATTTTAGCACAATTTAGAGGAAATGGCAATAACGACGCAATCTCATTGCGCAAGCCGGAGGCTTGCTCTACGGAGCAACCCCCTTTGCCCCTCCGCGACCCACCGCGGGCGGCCCCTGCCACAAGCCCGTAGCGCAAATTTCCAATTTGCGCGAGCAAGCCGGAGGCTTGCCCTACGGAGCAGCCTCCTTTGCCCCTCCGCGACCCACCACGGGCGGCCCCTGCTACAAGCCCGTAGCGCAAATTTCCAATTTGCGCGAGCAAGCCGGAGACTTGCCCTACGGAGCAACCCCCTTTGCCCCTCCGCGACCCACCACGGGCGGCCCCTGCCGCAAGCCCGTAGCGCAAATTTCCAATTTGCGCGAGCAAGCCGGAGGCTTGCTCTACGGAGCAACCTCCTTTGCCCCTCCGCGACCCACCACGGGCGGCCCCTGCTACAAGCCCGTAGCGCAAATTTCCAATTTGCGCAAGTCTGCGTAGGCCACACAAACCGGCGGTTGAAACCGCACCTTGCGGGCCGTTGGCCGACCGCCCGCGCAGGCCCAGAGGCCCCAACCTCCCGCAGGTTGGCAACCTGCGGGAGGTTCTTTTCGTCCGCGCAGGCGGACGCCGGACCACCGCCCCCAAAGGGGCGACTGCCGGTTGCCTGCCAAGATTGCCCTACCAAACCGTGCGGATATTTGAAAGGCGAATTTTGCGATCCCGGCTGATAACGGGGAGACCCAAATGCAGGGCGGTCGC
>CAZQKE010000132.1:0-36696 GCA_964593865.1 uncultured Anaerolineaceae bacterium
CAACTACCTGTTCCCATCCAGGCTATGGCATTGCAAGATTGTGTTGATTTGGCTGTCTTCTTTCTTAGAACCACTATTTGGGCTCAAAACCTTACTATAGGTGTCCGAGGAGTTGGGGGCGCGGTTGATGTGGCAATTATCACAAGGAGAGAAGGATTTCGCTTTATTCAGCAAAAGCAAATCGTTGCGGAACAGGAGGTGAAATGATGACGGCTGATTCGGCTGTATCTCATCAATCTTTTGGCGATATTCGAAGCCAGAGTGAAACAGGGATTTATACTGCTGCATCGGATTGGCAACGAATTAACACCTTCTGGCGGATCAAAATGTATCCTGTTCATCCAATCAGTGGAGAACCGCTAGAGAAGCCCAGTGTTGGTAGGGACGAGCGAGATCTTTTGCCGCCGAGTTGGGAGACCTTTACCATAACTGTGGCAGGCTAACAATGGCTTGCACCCGACCGCGCTCCGCGAGCGCAAATCGGCAGCCTTACGCGCTTTCAGGAGAATTTGTAGCGAGGGTGGCTTCCCGCACCCGCGCGGCGGGTGAAGCCTGGTCGTTCCAGCGGACGCTTCGCTCGCTACGCTCACTTGCGCCCGCTGGAACGGGCGGCGGCTGGCTTCCGCCATCCGCAGTTCGGCTGCTCGCTGCGCTCGCGTCCGCCGAACATGCGGATGGAACGGACCTCCGCCTAAATACGCTCGCTGACGCTCGCGATTTAGGCGGAAGCCGCTCATCCGCCGCCCGTTATGCGGCGAAGCGGAGCGAAGCCGCGATAACAAGCAGATGGCCGGAGCGCAGCGGAGGCATCCGCCACGCCGTTAGCGCGGGCGCGCAGCAGAGCCGTCAAGTGCATCCTGATGTTGTGTCTTGTCTGAGTCCGTTACTTACAGCATCAAGCAGGATGTCCAGAACCAATTCGCCGCCTAGGATTAGACGGTTGTTATCGCTGTCAACCTTGATTCCTCGGGGCAACGCCTCCCAGTCAATCTGAACAGCATACCCATTAGGATGATCAAGCGCCAACTGCGCTCCTTCGTGGACGATCGGGTTTCTCAGGTATTTGTACAAAATTCGCTCAAATGTGAGTAACTTACCCCGCGAAGGGATCTCTATGTTGTGAACCTGCGGTCTTCCCTCCCGGCGCATCTGTTCCTTCAGAAACTCCTCAAAGCGCTCCCCCACGCCCTTGTTTGGAAAGCGTCTTCGAGCGAGGGCATCGACAGCACAGAGCAGAAGCAGCAAAGCACTGTACTTGCGCTGGAAATTGAGGAGACCAACGGCATCCTGAAACATCCACCAAAGATCGTGCTGATCTTGTTCCTGTTCAACTTCGGGCATGACTTCTCCGAGGACACAACTATTGATTATACGGAATCCGCCTTCCCCCCCCTCCTGGGGTTTTATACGGAATCCATCCAACCTGCTCCCTGAGTTGCAATTACAGAAACTTCATAATCAGCCTGTCATGGATACATTACGGAAATACGAAGCACAGAGTGCGGAGTACAGGAACAACAAACCAAAAGTATGCCGACACCCTGTCGGGGAACTCGTCTCTCGAACGCGCCGGGCACCGCCCGGCAATCTCATCATAACATGAACCGTTGAAAAAGTCAAACCCCGTCAACCTACCCCTGTGTAGGCCAAACGCACCGACCGCCGCCAACCCCGGCGCACCGCAGGGCCGCCGAAAACCCGCTGCTTCTCGGCGGCCTCTGCGGTGCGAATACAGGCGTCGGCGCAGCCCCCGTTCGCGGACGGCCCCTACTGCGCCGGGAGGACATAGACGTTGACGCTCAGGGGTGGGACCGGCAGCCCGGCGGTCGGGTCCTCCACCGTGTCCTGCCGGATGCGCACCTGGGGCGGTTGGCCCGGCTCGTTGTAGGCCCACGGCGGCGCGGAAACGTACCACCACTGCCCCCCGCCTCCCCAGGCGGCGTTTTGCAGGCTCAGGTCCAGGCGGTAGGACTGTTCCGTGGGGTTGACGACGGCCACCGTCAGGGCCGTTTGGTCCTCCGTCCAGGCGGCGGCGACATCCAACGGGTCGGTCGCGCCGTTCACCGTCAGGGGCAGCGTGCCAAAGTGACGGCGGTACAGCTCCCAGGCCAGCCCCGTGGCTTCGATGGCCGCCGCCGTCTGCGTCGTCTTGACCTGGCCGTGGGTGTTGACGGCGTGGAAATTGACCATCTCGATCAGGTCGCTGTTGTCAAAAATGGCGTGCAAGCCCCGGGCAATGCCCAGCGCATCACGAAAGTAGTAGCGCGGCGCCGCCTCGCCATAGATTTCGGGCCGGTTGGCCCACACATAGTTCCACTCGTCCAGGGCCAGGCGGATGTCCTTGCCCTGCAATTCGGGCATCTCGGCCCGGTATTGGCGATGGGGCCGCACAAAGTTTTCCGTCTCCAGGGCGACGCTACGGCTGTGGTCCGCCACCTCCAGGGCGGAACCGGCGTAGACATGCTCGCTGATCAACGTCATGTAATCCCCGGCCTTGCGCAGCATCTCCTGGGACCAGGTTTCATCGGCCTCCGTGCCCGGTTCCTGAGCCGCGCCGACGGCGATCAAGCGCAGGCTGGGGTCCACGGCCCACATGGCCTGGGCGACCTTGTTTTGGAGGGGGATATATTCGGCCAGGTTGATAAAGAACCAGGCTTCGTTGCCCACACCCCAAAAGCGGACGCCGTAAGGTTCGGGGTGGCCGTTGGCCGCCCGCCGCTGGCCCATGGGCGTGTCGGCCCCGCCGTTGACATACTCGACCTCCTGGGCGGCCAGGGGCACATCGTTCTCATCCATGACGCTGACGGCAATGTACGCCTCTGCGCCGGTCAGTTGGCACAGGGTCAGAAACTCGTCCAGGCCGAAATCGTTGGATTCCACCTCCTCCGACCAGTAAGCGTTGTTGAGGATGGGCGGGCGTTTGTCCCGGTCGCCGATGGCCTGCCGCCAGTCATAGTGGTTCACAAAGGTTCCGCCCGGCCAGCGGTAGACGGTAAAGCCCAGTTCCTTGAGCAGGGCCAGCGTATCGGCGCGGATGCCTTGCACATTGTCGGCGGGCATCAGGGAGGGCGGGCCGATGAACAGGTTTCCCTGGCCGCGCCCCGCAATCTCCAACGCGCCGTTTTCCGTGTCCCCTCCGGCGGTCAGGCTGATGGGGATTTTGGCATATTCCTCGCCGATCTGCCCCAGGTCCAGAGTCTGGCGGTCGTCCGCGCCCGGCCCCCACACCAGGCTGACCTCGGCCTGCACCTTGCCCGTGGCGGCCAGGATGACATAACCGCTGTAAGACTGCCCGGCCCGCAGTCCCAGACGGCGCTGGACGATGCCCCGGGGCCGGACGCCGTCCACAAAGACGCGGGGGCTGTGTTGGCCCACGTAGGCGTGTTCCTCGTCCATCGTCACCACCGTATCGGGCGCGTTGGCGAACCAGGGCGAAAGGAATTTTTCCAGGCCCCAGGGGAAATAGTAGTTGACCGGGTGGTAGAACTTGCGGTCGCGGAGCATCTCGGCCCAGATGCCGCCATAGATGCAGCGGCCCTGGTGCTCGATGAACGTGCCGTACACATAGGGCGAGATGGGCGAGCCGGTTTGGGCGGCGTCCACGCTGACCGAAACCGCCTGGGCCTGCGCCGCGTCCCAGGGCGGGACGGTCGCGCCCAGGGCGGAAGGGGGCGGCAGGATCAACGCGCCGCCTTCCTCCGGGATCAAAGCCGGTTCTTCGCCGGGCGGCGGACCCCCCGGCGGCGGCGCGCCCTCTTCGGGCAGGGGCTGTTCGCCTACCTGAATGCCGACGGTGCGCTCCTCCAGGCGGTCGCCCAGGTCCACCCACAGGCGGTAAAAGGTGGATTCCGCAGGGCAGACCTGCTTCTGGCCCTCGGCGTCCACCCTTTCGTCCCCCAGCCCCACCTCAAAGAACTGGCCGGAGACGCGCCAGCGCAGGGTGACGCATTCGCCCGGCTGGATGCGGCTGCTGCTGGCCTCAAAACGGACCTGCACGCCGCCTTCCTCCTCCCCGGCGGGGGGAGCAGGGGCTGCCGTCGCCTCGGCGGGGGGAGCGGTGGGGGGCGGGGCCGCCGTCGTCGGGGCGGGGGCCGCCGCCTGGGGCGGCTCGGTCGGCGGCGGGGCCGCCGTGGGCGCCGCCGGAGCGCAAGCGGCCAGCAACAAAATTAGCAGTAGCGCGAGACGTTTCATTTGACACCTCCTCCTTTTTCGTGTATCATTCAAGACGTGAATAACTTTTATTCAGAGCCGGAAATCTATTACCCGCGCTGGCTGACGCCCCTCTTGCAAACCGCCTGGCAGGACCATCCCATCGTCGTCCTGACCGGCGCCCGGCAGGTGGGCAAAAGCACCTTGCTCCTGAACGCCGCGCCTTTCCGGGAGTGGCGGTTCCATACCCTGGATGACTTTACCGTGTTGCGCCAGGCCCAGGAGGACCCGGCGGAGCTGTGGGCCGGTGTGGATCGGATCGTGTTGGACGAAGTACAGCGCGCGCCGGAACTTTTGCCGGCCATCAAGCAGGCGGTGGACCGCGACCACCGTCTGCACTTTGTCCTATCCGGCTCGGCCAACCTGTTGCTGATGCGGCGCATCGGTGAGAGCCTGGCCGGGCGGGCCGTTTACTTTGTCCTCCACCCCATGACCCTGGGCGAAATGCGCCGGTCGCCGCCCCCGGACCTGCTGTCCCGCCTGTTGCGGGCCGAATGGCCGGAGGAAACCACCCTCGCGGAGGCTCCGCCCGACCCGACACCGCTCTTGCAGCGTGGCTTTTTGCCCGCCTTGCTGCGTCTTCCTTCACCGGAAGCGTGGGTACGCTGGTGGAACGGCTATGTCGCCACCTACCTGGAACGGGACCTGCGTCAGTTTTCGCAGATTGACCGGCTGTTGGACTTCCGACGCTTGATGGAAATGCTGGCCCTCCGCAGCGGGCAGCTCCTCAACCAATCGGAGCTGGGCCGTGACGCCGGGTTGTCTCAATCCACCGTCCATCGTTACCTGAACCTGTTGGAAACAACGCAGCTCTTTGAGCGGCTGCCGGCTTACACAGCCGGTCGCACCGCCCGCCTGATGAAATCGCCCAAAGCCTTCTGGACCGATCCCGGTCTGGCCGTCTTTTTGTCCGGCTACTTTGAGGAGGAAGCGTTGCGCTCGGCCCGCGAACGGGGGGCCTTTTTCGAGACCCTGATCTTTCACCACCTGCGGGTGCTGGCCGGGTTGTTGACCCCGCCTGCCCGCCTCTACTTCTGGCGCACCCGCCGGGGCCGGGAGGTGGATTTTGTGGTCGAGCATGGCCGCCGTCTGCTGGCCTTTGAGGTCAAGCGGGCGCGGCGTGTCCACCATGGCGATACGGCCTCCCTGCGCCTCTTTCTCCAAGAGTACCCCCAGGCCGTCGGCGGCGTCCTGCTGTACGGTGGGCAGGAGATCCGCCGCCTGGGGGCCAAGATCGTCGCCCTTCCCTGGACCATGATCACATGATGTTCGGCGCGAACAGGTCTCCGATTCGGGGCAGCCCGACCGTCCCATCACGCGGAGGCACGGAGAGCAGGACCGACGCCGATTCGGCCTACAACGCCCTGTGCCCTCCGTGTCTCCGTGGTTCGGACCTCAGTCAACCGGCTCCGACCTCCGACGCCGGATCAATGCGGCCAGGGCCAACGGCAGGGCCGCCGCGCCGCCGCAGAGTCCACCCTTTGACGGCTCTGCCGGGGGCGTGGGAGCCGCCGGTTCGCCGGTCGGCGCGGCCGGCCGGGTTGGGGCAGGGGCTTCCGGTTGGCCCGGCGGTTCCCCCAGGCGAAAGGCCCCGCCCCCCTCGGAGGCCATGTAGAGCACCCGGCCATCGGTGGAAAGGGCCAGGTCGCGCACGTTGCGGGTGAGCAGGCCGTCGTTCAGCTCCTGCCAGGTCGCCCCTCCGTCGGTGGAAAAGTAGATGCCGCTCTCCGCAGCCCCGGCATAGAGCACCTGGGGGTCGGTGGGGTCCACGACGATGGCCTTGACCGAGACCTCCGGCGGCATCCCCGACGAAGCAGGCCGCCAGGTCCGCCCGCCGTCGTCGCTGATGGCCGCGCCGCCCCGCACGAAACCGATGTAGAGCCGCTCCCGGTTCGTCGGGTCCACGGCCAGGGCCAGGGGGGCCGTGCGCGGCATATCCGGGTCGGGGGGCGGCGGCATTCCCTGGGTGGCGTCGTCGTTGACCATCTCCCACGTTTCCCCGCCGTCGTCGGAGCGGTAGACGCGGGCGGGGGCCACCGTGGCATAGACGCGCCGACCGTCGGCGGCAAAGGCCAGGTTCAGCACCTGTTGCCCGTCCAGGCCGGAGGGCGTCCAGGTCTGGCCGCCGTCGCGGGAAAGGATGATGCCGCCGCCCGGTTCCTCGCAGCCTTCGCCTTTGGTCTGGCAAGCGCCGTTCCCCACACCGGCCAGGACCAGGCCCCGTTCGGTGGGGGAGAAGCGGAAGCGGGTGGCCATGCCCTGCAGTCCCTTGTCCATCAGCTCATGGCCCACGTCGCGCCAGGTGTGGCCGCCGTCGGTGCTCAGCTTGGGCAGCGGTCCCGCGTCGCCCACGCTGGCCAGGATATGTTGTGCGTCCCACGGGTCCACGGCGATGGCCAACCCTTCCAGGGCGCGGGCCGGGCCGTAGCTCAACCCCTCCCAGGTTTGGCCGCCGTCGCTGCTGGCAAAGAGGCCGCTGCGGGCGGTGGCATAGACGCGGGCCGGATCGTCCCGCGCCACGGCGATCTGGAACATCAACGCGCCGGAATAGCCCCGGCTGGCCACCTGCCAGGTGCGGCCCCCATCCTCGCTGAGAAAGTTGCCGCCGCCGTAGGCGTTGACGAACACCCGATCGGCGTTGCGGGGATCGCATTGCAGGTCAATGGGGAACCCGGCCACCACCCCCGGCGGCCCCCACATCTCCTCCCCCACCTGGACAACCTGGCCTTCGCCGACGCCGGCCTGCAACCGCCAGGTTTGGCCCGCGTCGTCGCTGCGGTAGAAGCTATACAAAGAGGCGGCGTAGGCCACATTCGGGTCCCCCTCGCAGATTTCAACCGCGCTGCCGTTGGGCAGATCAAGCACCCGCTGCCAGGTATCGCCGCCGTCCTCGGTGCGGTAGACGGCGCCGAGGGGATGGCCCAGGACGTACATGTAGGGATCGTTGCCCGCGGCGGCCAGGAGAATGTTCGGGTTGGTGGGGTGCATGTAGAGGCTGCCGAAGTAGAGCTCATCGGGGCGGAAGCCGTTTTCCACCCCCAGCACCTCCCAGGTCTGGCCGCCGTCATGGCTGCGGAGGATGCCCACGCCGCCCGGATCGGGGGCCTCGGGATCGCCGTTGGCCGCCACCCGGTCAAAAATGCCGGTGGAGACGTAGAGCAGGTTGTGATCCTGGGGGTGAATCCAGATGTAGCGGGCCAGATTGTCGCCGTACCAGATGCGCTCCCAGTGTTGGCCGCCGTCGGTCGTCTTGTAGACGATGCCCTTGACCGTGTCCACCCCCTGAAGGCTGGGCAAGGGTGAGCCGTTCCACTCCCAGCTGGATACCTCCCCGGCCAGGTAGACCACGTCCGAGTTGCCCGGTTCGACGGTCAGGCCCCGGATGGTAGGGCCGCGTTCCCGGATGCCGTTGTCCATCCGCACCCAGGTCGCGCCGCCGTCGTCGCTGCGATAGACGCTGCGCGAATACTGGGTTCCGATCCACACCCGGTCGGGGTTGTTGGGGTCAATGGTTAGGCTAAAGACGGGGATGCCGTCGCCGGAAGGGCCGATGCGGGTGATGATGCCGGAGTTGCTGAGGAACCAGCTCTGCCCGCCGTCGGTGGATTTGAACACCCCGGCCCAGGCGTCGGTGACGAACATCACATCGGGGTTGTCGGGCCGCATACGGACATCATAGCCCAGCCCGCCCAGCGGCCCGCCCAGGTACACCCAGGGGGAGGATTGATAGGCCGGAGGTGGTTCGCCTGCTTCCCGCAGGCCGCTACCTTGCGCTCCTACGCCCCCCAAGGACAACAAGACCGATGCCAACGTGACGATGCCGACCAGTGAGATGATTCTTTTACCGTCCATATTTGCTCCTAACATTCCCGGTCCCACCGCCGGGCCGTGCAGCGGGATTTTCATCCCCGCTGGTGAACCGAGAATACGCGGTTGAGACCGCCCCTGGCGGGCCGTTGGCCGACCGCCCGCCTGTGCGTGCGCGCCTGCCATGCAGGCGGAAGCGTCCGCGTAGGCGGACGCCCGGCCGCAGGCCCGAAAGGAGCGACTTGAGTCGCCACTCGCACCCTCCCGCAGGCTGGGCGGCGGATGCCCACAGCAGCGCATGGCAACGGCAAGCGGGACCTGTCCGGGCCACGGCTTACAAGCCTGCGGGAGGGTTCCCGCGCGGGATTTTCATCCCCGCTGGTGAGCCGAGAATACGCGGTTGAAACCGCCCCTGGCGGGCCGTTGGCCGACCGCCCGCCTGTGCGTGCGCGCCTGCCATGCAGGCGGAAGCGTCCGCGTAGGCGGACGCCCGGCCGCAGGCCCAAAAGGAGCGACTTGAGTCGCCACTCGCACCCTCCCGCAGGCCGGGCGGCGGATGCCCACAGCGGCGCATGGCAACGGCAAGCGGGACCTGTCCGGGCCACGGCTCACAAGCCTGCGGGAGGGTTCCCGCGCGGGATTTTCATCCCCGGTGGTGGGCCGAGAATACGCGGTTGAAACCGCCCCTGGTGGGCCGTTGGCCGACCGCCCGCACAGGCGGGCGGTCGGCCCAGGAGTCACGGCTTTCGCTGTCGCGCCGGTAGCGCAAGTTTCCAACTTGCGAGACCGCAAGCCGGAGGCTTGCGCAACGGCGCAGGAAAACGCCCGCCCCCGGTCCAGGAGTCGCCGCCTCCGGGCTAGTGACTGCGCAGCACCAGGGGCAAATAGACCCGCCACATCGGAGTCACGCCGCTGCCGCACCAAAAACCGCCGCACAGGCTGTGCCCGCTGCTAACGGTCTCGCCGGTCAACGGTTGACCGATGCTCCCCATCAGCAGGTGGTTCGCGTCGGCCGCCGAGCCACCGCCCCCGGCCACCACATGCCAGGAAAGGTCATAGTTGGCCGAAACTTGGGCCAGCACCGGCGCGACCACCGCCAGGAGCAGGCAGAGGGACAGGGCCGGAATGAGTTTGTCCTTCATGTCATCCCTCCTCTACCGCTTGCTGACGGTGTTATCGTTGTTGTTGCTGATCCACATGTTGGCCCCGTCGAAGGCGATGTACAAGGGCCGGTCACCGACGGATACGGTGGCGACCGGTCCAAAGTCTGCGACGCGGACGATGCTCACCGTATCGTCATACTCGTTCACCACCCACATATTGGCTCCGTCAAAAGCCAGGGCCGTCGGCCCACTGCCGATGACGGGCGGCTGGAGCGTTTTGACCAGTGCGCCGTCGCTGGCCCGGAAGACGCTGACCGTACCGCCGTCCAGGTTGGCAACCCACATGTTGGCGCCGTCAAAGGCGATGGCCGTCGGCCCGACACCGGCGGTGAGCGTCATCACGTGTGTCCCGTCGTTGGCGCGGATGACGCTGACCGTGCCGACCGAGTAATTCGTGATCCACATGTTGACCCCGTCAAAGGCGATGCCGCGCGGCCCTACGTCAAGGGTGGGCGTCATCACATGTGTCCCGTCGCTGGCGCGGATGACGCTTACATTTTTGCTGCCGTTGTTTACCACCCACATATTGGCTCCGTCGAAGGCGAGGCGGAAGGGGATCGTGCCGACGGTGGGTGTCATCACATGGCTGCAATCGCTGGCCCGCAACACGCTGACAGTATTGTTGTCCCTGTTTGTGACCCACATGTTAACTCCGTCGAAGGCGATGGTATCGGGGTTGAGGCCGACGGTGCAGGTCATCACCCGCTCGCCGGTGCTGGCCCGCAGCACGGTGACGGAATCGGGGCCATAGTTTGCCACCCATATATTGGCTCCATCAAAGGCAATGCCGCTTGGCTGCTGGCCGGTGGGGAAACTCAGGTCGGTGGCGATGGCCGGATACCACTTGAGCAGGGCGATCTGTTGCAGATTCGGCCCCTGGATGAGGGAGGGACCGAGCGTTGCCAGGGCAAACCCATCCCCACTGGAAGCTCCCAAGCCGACGCCGTGGGTGCTGGTGAAGTAGCCTCCCACACCGTTCCCCCGGTTTTCACCGATGACGGCGGCGTAGCTCTCCCGAGAGTTGGCGTGGACCCCTGCGCCGTGGGTGCTGGTAAAGTAACCGGCCGTGCTGCTGATGCTCATGCCGTGGACGCCGACGTCGTTGGTGCTGAAACCCAGGACGCCAAAGCCATCTGCGCTTTCGCCCAGCACTCCAACGACCGGGCCGTGCCCCTTGACACCGATCTCGCTACCGCTGCTCCCGATGATGCCGATGTCTTGGGTGCTTGTAAAGAAACCGGCCACACCTTTGCTCAAGCCGTAAACGCCGTAGCCTGTATCGCTGGCTCCTTGCAGGCCCGGTCCTGCTGCATAGTTCTCGCCCCAGATGGCCGCCGAGGTATCGGAACCGGTGCCGCCGTAGACCGCCGAGGAGGTGTTGCTGCCGAATTCACCGCCGAACCCGTCCTGGCTCGTCGCCAGGATGCCGGCTCCGCCCGTGCTCCAGGCGTGGACCGCTGCCCGGTCGCCGTTGGCGTACAGACCGACGGCACCGCTGCCTTTGTTGATGGCATACAGTACGGCGGTGTTCTCGTTGCCGGCAAGCCCGCCGCTGATGACCGCTCCCGGCCGCAGCGAGAGAGCGTAGGGAACGGGGAACAGCGGCTGGCGGGGTGTCATCTCTGCCTCTCCCTGGAGCTGCACCCCCAGCCACAACGCCCGCCCGTCAACCAGGCCGGGGTCCACGCCGTCCAGATAGGCGGTGAAAAAGCCTTCCTCTACGGATACGCTGATCGCCTGCGACCACACCGCCGCGCCGCCGGGCGAATCGTACAGACGGAAGGTGATCGTCCGGACGCCGTTGACCGGGTCGCCGTTGCTATCCAACAAGCGGCCCTGGTAGGAAATGGTCCCGGAAACGACGTTGCCAACCGCCGCCGATGAGGCCGTCGGGCCGGTCACACCCGGCCCGGCCTGAACGCCGCCGACGATCAGCAACAGGACGGCCAATGCCAGGGCAAATACGATGCCGACAGAGATTGCTTGCTTTTTGTCCATTTTCTTCCTCCTTTTCACACTTTTTGCTTCTTTGAAAACAGCGGTTGAAACCGCCCCTGGCGGGCCGTTGGCCGACCGCCCGCCTACGCGGGCGGAAGCGGGAGCGTCCGCGTAGGCGGACGCCCGGCCACAGGCCCAAAAGGAGCGACTTGAGTCGCCACCGTCTCCGGCGCGAGCAGCCGGGATTTTCATCCCCGGTGGTGAGCCGGGGGTCACCTGGACTTTAGAAATTCGATGAGGAGCGGGTTGACCCGGTCCGCCCGCTCATAGTGGGGCACATGCCCCGCTTCCTCGATGGCCCGGAACTCAAGGTTGGGGATCAGCCGCCGGACCTCCCGGCTGAGGGCAAAGGGGATCACCCTATCCCGGCGGCCCCAGATCAGCAGCACGGGGCGATCCTGCCGCCCCACGCTTTCATACTCGGCCCGGACGCCGGTCAGCAGCCCGCTCCGCAGGGTGGAAAGCAAAGCCTTTTTGAACCCGCGATAGGGCATCTGGCGACGGTATTTTTCCACATAAGCCGGATCGGGGAACCGGTCGGTGTCGTAAAAGTCGTCCCGCAGCCCGGCAACGAGCACCCGGTCCCCCAGCAAGCCCATCATCCATTCGCCCAGCCGGGGGAGCGTGACCAGCCGGGCCATCAGGGAAGGCTTTTGCGGCAGGCCCGCCGGATCGATCAGGACCAGCCGCCGCACCCGGTCGGGGTGGCGGCTGGTAAAGACGACGGCAATGGCCCCGCCCATGGATAGGCCGATCAGGTCCACAGGGCCGGATATGTCCAGAGCGGAGAGGAGTCCCAGCAACTGCCGGTCGAACAGGTCGGCGTCATAGGTCGTGTCGGGCCGGTCGGAATAACCCCGGCCGTAGAGGTCGTAGCGCAGCACACGGAACCCGGCCCGGACCAAGGCGGCAAAGGTGGGGTCCCAGATGTGGTAGGGGACCGAAAAGCCGTGTACCAGGACCACGACCTGTCCCTCCGGCGGCCCGGCCATCTCATAGTGGACCATCCCTTCCGGCAGGGCGACGAATTGACCGGGTGCGGCAGCGCGGGCTGCCGCATCCAGGTCACGCGATTCTCCAAACTTTGCAGGCATTTCCCCTCCCGATCCGGCTTCAGGGCAAAGGCATTTATCGTCTCCCCGGCCCACCGCAGAGGTGCGGAGAGGACCTACGTAGAACTCGCCGTCTCCCGGCAATTCCGGGCGAACCCTGCAAGTGCGCTTGCCCGAATCCGACCCCTTGCCGGTCTTGGTCTAATGGTTGCGCAGTATGCAAGGTAGGTAGAGACAGCAGCAGCCGCTGCCCCGCAATGCCGGGGCGGCAGGGCTGAGCAGATACCCCGGTCCGCCGACGACGCCGCCCACACGCCAGGCCAGGACGGTCAGGTGATAGGTCCCGCCGGAGGTAACTCCCGCCTCGACGGTGTACGGCGCGGCGGTGGGCCGCCCGCCGGACCGGGCGGAGACGACTCCGGTCAGCAACAGCGTGCAGACCAGGATGGCCGGGATGATCCAGAGCGCATATCTTTTCATCGTTCACCCTCCGGTTTTTCCAGCCGCCGGTCCTCGTAGCCCAGCCGCTTGGCAACGATGCGGTAATCAAAAGAACAGGACGAGGGTTGCCCGTCGAGGGTCACACCGCGTACGGTAAAGCCGGTGGTTCCCTTGTCGGTGACGAACAGCAGCACCGGCTCCCGGCACAGCGGGGTTACAAAAACGTGATACTCGGTTTTCAAGTTGACCGTCTGGGCAAAGATGGGATCAAAGACAACGGTGGCCTCACCGTCCGACAGGGATGCGCTGCCCAGGTCCTCAAACCAAACTTCGGGACTCTCAACGGCATACAGCAGGCGGCGGCCATGGTCGGCCGTTTTGACCAGGGCCGATTTGCTGCCGGTGCAGTTCAGGTTCCCGCTTTCGTCAATGGTGCATACGTCGGTGCCCCCCGAATTTTTGACCCGCAAGGTATGGTCCTCGCCGCCGTCGTTGTCCAGCTTCAGGACAATGTCGGCATTGCTGGAAAGCCACAGTTGGCTGTCTCCGCTGTCGGCGGCGTTGATCCGGCCGATATCCCCGCCCAGGCCCAGGTCAAGGTGGTCGTTGCTGCTGGAAAAATAGCCGCCGTAGTCGGTTTCGCTTACGCCGTACACGCCCGGACCGCTCTTGCTGCTGGCCAGGATGCCTTTGGTATCCGCCAAGCCGGAGATGTTAAAGAGGGCCAGGCCCCAAAAATCTTCCCCCGTCCACGATTCGCCAAAGTGGTCGTGGGGACAGGAAGAGCCGGCGGTGGGAGCGGACGGGGCGGACGGGGCCAGTCGCTGGCGCGGGTTCAGTAGGGTGAACTCGGTTTCCCCCGGCCCGCGCACCCCCACCTCCAACCAGAGGTTGTCTTCCTCCAGCACCGCCGGGGGGATTCCCTCCTTGCTTCCAAGAGAAGTGAAGAATGTGCCGTTCTTGACCGCCACCCCCGCCTGTGTCTCCGTCCACAACGGTTGCCCGCCGGTTGCGACATTGTACAGGGCAAAGGTGAAATCATAGCGCCCGTCGGCCACCGCTTGCCCCGCCTCTTTGCTCAGGCGACCGGGGTAGGGGATGGTCACGCCGGGGGAAGCGGTCTCTTGCTCCGGCGACAGGGCACGCACCGTGTCGGCCAAACGAGGGATAAGCCCCACGGCCAACACCAAAACACCGACGATCAGCAAAGTTTTCTTCGCAGACATGTTTTTTCCTCCTTTCTAATTTCGGTCAGGATCGGTGCTCCTTCCGCAGTTCGCGGCGCAGGACTTTGCCCACCGTACTCTTGGGCAGATCGGCACGGAATTCAACGTAGCGGGGAACCTTGTAGGCGGCGAGTTGGTCTTTGCACCAGGCCCGCAATTCCTCTTCGGTCAGGCTCCGGCCCGGCCGCAGCACCACGAAAGCCTTGACCGCCTCGCCCTGATAGTCATCGGGCACGCCGACCACGCCGACTTCGGCTACGGCGGGGTGGGCGGCGATGACCTCTTCCACCTCTCGCGGCCAGACCTGAAAGCCGCCGGGCTTGATGACATCCTTTTTGCGATCCACGATGTGCAGGTAGCCTTCCTCGTCTAGGTAGCCGATGTCGCCGGTGTGGAGCCAGCGTTTGCCGTCCACCTCACGGACCGCCTGGGCGGTTTCTTCAGGGCGTTGCCAATAGCCGGTCATGATCTGGGGCGCGTGCATGAGGATCTCGCCCATCTCGCCCAAGGGCAGCGTGCGCTCACCCGTTTCCACGTCCACGATGCGCAGTTCCACATCGGGGAAGGGCAGCCCCACGGCGCCCGGCTTGTACTTGCCCTGCACGGGCGTCATGGCGCCGGTGCAGGTGGATTCGGTGAGGGCATAGGCCTCCACCATGCGCCCGCCGGTCAGCTCCTCGAAACGCTGCTTGATCTCGGCGAGCAGGGGCGCAGCCCCGGAAATGTGGAGTTTGAGGCTGCGGAGATCGGCCTTGCCCGCCTGCACGTCGGGGTGCTTCATCATGGCGATAAAGAGGGTGGGCACGCCGGGCAGGAAGGCAGGCCGAACCTTGCGGATGGTGGCCAGCACGTCGTCCATGTCGCGCGGGTTGGGGACGAGGGCCAGGGGCTGATGGCCCACAAAGCCGGTGGCGCACACGCCCGCCAGGCCGTAAATGTGGAAGGTAGGCATGAGGGCCAGGACGATGTCCTCCCAGTCCACCAATACCTCCCCGAACCAGGCGTTGATCTGCATCCCCGTCATCACCAGGCCCTGGTGGGTGATGACGGCGGCTTTGGGCAAGCCCGTCGTGCCGCCGGTGAACATGAGCAGAGCAGGGTCATCGGGTTTGACGGGGACATCGGGCCGGGGGGCGTCCAGGCCCTCCCGGATCATCTCTTGCAACCAGGCGTCGCCCGGCTGCAAGGTGATGCGATGCCCCTCCTTTTTCTCTTTGAGCAGGGTAAAGAGGAGACGCAACAGGCCGGGCAGGTATTCCTTGATGTTGGTGGCGATGACCTGTCGAACGGCGGTCTCGCCTTGCAGGGCCTTGATTTTGGCGTAAAAGGGGGTGAGCACAACGGCGGCGACGGCCCCGGTGTAGCGCAGCGCGTGTTTGAGCTCCCGCTCGGTGTAGAGGGGGTTGATGGGGGTGACGATGGCGCCTGCCTTCCACGCGCCGAACAGGGCGATAAAGAACTGGGGCGAATTGGGGATGAGCAGGGCCACCCGGTCGCCCGGCTGCACGCCCTGGGCAACCAGGGCGGCGGCAAAGGCGTCGCTTTCCCGTTGAAAGCGGGCGTAGTCGACGGTCGCGCCCTTGAAGAGGAAGGCGGGGTGATCGGGCCGCCGGCGGGTGGTGCCGTGCACCACGTCTATCAGGGTTTGTTGGGGGTAGGGCCGTAAGGTATGGGGCACACCTTTATCGTAGCTTTTGAACCAGGGATGTTCGTTCATTTTCCTTTCCCTCCTTCACCCCCCGCCGGTTCAACCGGACCGGAGGCCCGGCAACCTGCGGGAGGGTACGCCTGCCTTTGCCCCGCCGGCGTTCGATCTCGGCTTCCCGCCCCCGGTGGGTGCGGTTGATGTCGTACGAACCGGCAGACATGCGCATCTCCTCTCATGGTGATTCATGCTCTTTCCGGCAAATCCCACGGATGGCCCGGACGATCTCTTCCGGATCGGTGTCTTTGGGGAGAAAGGCAGCGGCTCCTATTCTCTTTGCCCAGGTGCGAAACGCTTGGCTACTGTGGAGGGTCAGGATAACGATCCGCACGGAAGGCCACCGCTCTCGGATGACTTGGGTCGCCCACAGGCCCTCTCGGTCCGGCATGTCAATGTCCATCAAAATCACATTGGGGCGGAGCCGTTCAACCGCCTCGACCGCCGCACGGCCACTCCCGACGGCGGCGAGCACTTGGATCCCTCCCTCCTCCTGAAACATCTGCGAGAGACTCTGCCCGTAGGCTGTATTGCCCTCCGCAATGAGTACCGTGACCGTCTTCACTTTTGCCTCTCGTGATCCAGGCCGACCCGGCGCACCCCGAGAATCCGGCGGGCTTTGGCGATGTTCTCCGGTTCCATCTCTCCACAGTATACCGAGGGGGAGTTGTGCTGTCACGGGACCGAGGCCCCGGTCGGACCGGGAAAAGGGGCCTAGTGGACAATAGGTCCACGGTCCCACAAAGGGGGACCGCTGCAGGCGGTCCGGGTGGAGGGGAGGGGGTGTGGCCTGTGCCGAACCACGGAGGACAAGCCCGGAGTTTGCGCGAAAAGCGGCGGGCGAGGCTGCCTCTGCCGTACCTATGGCCCGGCGTTTGCCTAAAGGGGAGACTGTGTCTCATCTACCCGCACCAAGCCCTTGCGGATGGCATAGAGCATGGCTTGGGTACGGTCGTAGAGGTGTAGCTTGGAGAAGATGTTATTGATATGGTTCTTGACCGTTTTTTCACTGATGCCCAGCTCACGGGCGATCTCTTTGTTGGGCCGACCGGCGGCGATGAGCTTGAGCACTTCTATCTCGCGGGGGGTGAGATCATCTACCAAAGGGGGATGCGGAGGGCGAGCGGTGAATTGATGCAGCACTTTTTGGGCGATGGTGGCTCCCAGGAGCGATTCGCCGTGGGCAATGGCGCGAATGGCCCGCAGCATGGTCTCCGGATCGGCGTTTTTGAGGATGTACCCTTGTCCACCGGCCTGCAAGCCGCGAAAGATGGTTTCATCGTCTTCAAACATGGTCACAAAGACGACGCCGATGTGGGGCATTTCCCGATGGATGATACGGGTGGCCTCTATGCCGTCCAGGGGCGAATTTGCCTTCCCCGCGCCCCGGCGGTCTACGGGCATACGTATATCCATGAGGATAACGTCGGGCATCAGGGCGCGGGCTTTTTCCAGGGCCTCCCGCCCTGTGGCGGCTTCCCCCACTACTTCAATGTCGTCCTCCGCCTCCAACATTTTGCGCACGCCCTTGCGAAAGAGGGTATGATCGTCGGCAACGAGAACGCGAATCCTTTCCACCATCGTTGATCTCCAGGTCATCGTCTTACACTATGCTGCGCGATACGGATTAGGTCCGATGTGGATCGGGTCTTTCGGCATCTTGCAGGGGAATGACGACCTGCACCTCCGTTCCGGCTCCCGGTGCGCTTGTGACCTCAAGCCGCCCGCCCAGCTGCTCTGCCCGCTCCTTTATGCTCCACAGCCCCAGGTGCGATCCGGAGCGGGGAGCTTGGGGATCAAATCCCCGTCCGTTGTCGGCAATGCGCAGGGTCACCCGATTCTCATCCTGTTCCAGTGTCACATCCACCCGCCGTGCTTTGGCATGACGCACCACGTTGTTCAGCGATTCTTGGGTGATGCGAAAGAGGGCCATCTCTACCGCCGCCGGGAGCCGTTCGCCCTCCTGAACGGTGAAACGGATGTCCAGGCCGTGCTCCCGTCGGCAATAGGCCAGGTATTCGCGCAGGGCCGGGACCAGCCCCAACTCGTCCAAAGCCGCAGGTCGTAGGTCGTAGATCAAGCGGCGGATGTCCTGGATGTTGGCTTGGGCCAGTTCGGCCAGTTCCGCGATCTCTTCCGCAACGGGGTGGCGATCCCGCAGCAGACGTTTGCGGGCGGTATGGAGGCGGATGTTCATGCTGGCCAGGGCGGGGCCGAGGCCATCGTGCAGTTCCTGGGCAATGCGCCGTCGCTCCTCCTCCTGGGCCGCCGTTACCTGGGCCAACTGGCGGCGCAGGATGTTCACCCGTTCTTCGTGCAACCGGGCGTTTTCCAGGGCCAGGGCGGTGGTTCTCCCCATGGTGACCAGAATCTCTACGTCGTCTCCCGAATAAGGCATTTGGGAACGTTTTTCCCCCAAGTTGATGAGGCCGACCACCTTTTCATCCGCCAGGAGGGGGATGCAGAGTACGGCATTCAAGGAGCGCAGTTCTTCTTCGGCCCCCGGCGGGACCGAAGCGGCGGATCTCTCTTCTCCGGCGGAGTGGAGGAGAAGGGGCTTTCCTTCCCGTTCTACCCATCCGGCTGCGCCTGTCCCCTGCCGGAACCGGATGTGCCGGGCCTGGTGGTTTAGGTTGTGGGAAGCGACAACTCGGTACTCCTCCCCGGCCGGTACCATCACCGATGCGGTTTCCGCACCCATGGCCGTAGCCACGGCATCCAACACCAGGTTGAGCACTTCCTGGGTAGTGTGCAGGCCGGATAGGGAGCGGGTGAAGGAAACGAGCACCTGCCTGGCCCGGTATTTGTGCCGGAAAAAGAGACGGTCCACCAGGAGCTGCAGTTGCGCCCGGATCGGCTGGAGGAGAAGGGCAATGACCAGGGTAGAAAGGGCCAGGGCCAAGTTGGAGGTCTGTCCGGTGAGGGCTTGGGACACACCCTGCAGCACCGTGACCAGGGCGACGTAGAGGCCGGTCAGCAGCAAGGTGAGCGTGCCGTAGACCAGGCTGCGGCGGATGATGATGTCAATATCCCACAGGTGATAGCGGATGATGGAAAAGGCCACGGCGAGCGGGATCAGCAGGAGCAGCAACAAGGCCAGCGCATCGGGCAACAACCGCCGGGTTCCCAAAATGGCGGGTAGGCTATAGAGGGTGAGGACGGGCAAAAGGGCGACGCCTGCGGCCCAAGCCAGCCAACGCAACTGGGCCTTTGCCAACGGCTGGCGGATGGTCCGGAAACTGTGGAGAAAGACGCCCAACGCTCCGAGGCCGCCGACCAGGGCCAGGAAATGGTCGGTGCGGTAGAGACGGTTCAGCCCTTGCGAGGCGGTCGAGCCGGTCAACGAAGCACCGATGGCCAGAAGGGGAAATATGCCGTAGATCGCCGCGGGAACCAGGACCGGGTGGCGGGTGATGACGCCTTTTCTCAAGGGGAAGAGGAGGGAAAAGTGCAATCCGGCGGCCAGCAAAAGCCACCATGAGACCTGATCCACCGCCAGGTGGAGCCAAAAGGGCCATCCCTGCACGATGAGGCTGGGTTGGATCTCAAAGATTTCGCCGCTGCGTTGGACGGCTACGGCCAAGCAGATGACCAGGAACAGACGGGCAGCCGGGTCTCCCGGTCTGCGCCGGAAGACAAAGCAACCGAATAGTAGGAAGACCAGGCTGAACAAAAAGTGCAACAGGTTCCATTGCAGAACCGTTCCCAGGGGAAGGAGGTGGAGGGTGACGCCCACCGTTTGCTCGATCCCTTGCCGCACGATGACATAGGGGACCGTCATCCCTGCCGACCAACGGGGCCGGGGCACCCGGACCTGCAGCCATTCCTCCAATGGGCGACCGTCTATGCGGGAGACCCAATCGTTCAGTTGCAGGCCGTTCGGATACGCCAGCAGGCGGTCTACGCACTGGATTCCATCCGACCGAATGTGGTTGATCCCGGTCCGGCATCCATCACTGGGGAGGTGGGTTTGCAAGGTAAAGTCCAGGAGGATGTAACCTATGGCGACGACAACCAGGCTCCAAAAGAATGCTCTGACTTTGCCACCCCTTATGAAACGGGAGAATCGGTCCTCCACCGGTCACACTCCTCCCTCCCCAAAGCAAACCCGTCCGCTCCGAGCGGCTTGCCAGGGCATTATAACACATCCGGCAAGGCAGTGCAACCCCGATCCGGCCAGGTCGGCGGTCCGGCGGTCGGGCAGTCGACATGGCCGGGCCTCCTTCATTTGCCAGGATCTGCTTTTTGTGGCAAAGTAAGGGAGATAAGGAGGTGCACAATGCGGGCTATCATCAGCGTATCCGATAAAAGGGGCCTGGCGGAGTTGGGCCGAGGGCTGGAAGGGTTGGGTTTTGAGATCTATGCCAGCAGCGGGACCCGACGGGCTTTGGAGGAGACCGGCGTCGCCGCCCGACCGGTGGGCGATTTGACCGGGTTTCCCGAGATCTTGGGAGGACGGGTCAAGACTCTACACCCCGCCGTTTACGGTGGCATCTTGGCCCGCCGCGACCGCGCCGCCGATCTGGAGGAGCTGGCCCGTTACGGTCTGCGTCCCGTCGACCTGGTCGCCGTCAATCTCTATCCCTTTGCCCAGACGGTAGCCCGGCCCGATGTCGGTCTGAATGCAGCCCTGGAACAGATTGACATCGGCGGACCGACCCTGCTACGGGCGGCTGCCAAGAATTTTCCGGCGGTGTTGCCCTTGTGCGATCCGGCCGACTATGAGGATGCGCTGGCGGCATTAGCCCGCCCCGGCGGTCCCGATCCGGCGTTTCGGCGACGGATGGCGGCCAAAGCGTTCCGCCATGTCGCCGTTTACGATGCTTTGATCGCCGACTTTTTGGGGGGCGAAGAGGAGTGGCCCGCGGAGCTGCCTTTGGGCCTCCACAAACTCCAGGAGATGCGCTACGGCGAAAACCCACAGCAAAGGGCCGCTTTTTATGCCCTACCCAAGCCGGGCCGTCCTCTTACCGGCCTGGCCGCTGCCCGACAGCTGCAGGGCAAACCCCTATCCTACAACAACATCCTGGATGCCGACGCCGCCTGGGCCGTCGTTGCCGACTTTGCGCCGGCGACGGTCGCCATCATCAAGCATACCAATCCCTGCGGCCTGGCACACGCCGACGATCCCATCACGGCCTACGAACTGGCCCTTTCCGGCGATCCCCTGGCCGCCTTTGGCGGCATCGTTGCCCTCAACGTCCCCCTGGGCGAGCGGCTGGCCCGACGCCTGGTCGAGCGTTTTTATGAGATCGTCCTGGCTCCCCAGGTGAGCAAATCCGCCTTGTCCGTGCTGGCGGCACGGCCCAACTTGCGGGTTCTGGCCCTGCCCCTCGCTCCGCGGCGAGATCGGACATGGCGCAGCGTGATGGGGGGCGTTTTGGTCCAGGAGGCAGACCGGATGGCCGAAGGGGAGGTCCGCCGAGGGCAGGTCGTCACCCGCCGCCGTCCGACGGAGTCGGAATGGGAGACGTTGGCCTTTGCCTGGCGGGCCGTCCGCTTTGTCAAGTCAAATGCCGTTGTGTTGGCCCAAGGCGAGGAAAGGTTGGGCGCAGGGCGGTGGGCGGTGGTAGGCATGGGGGCCGGACAGCCCTCACGGGTGGCGGCGGTGGAAATTGCCACCCGAAGGGCGGGAGGGCGCGCGGCAGGAGCGGCCCTCGCCTCCGATGCCTTTTTCCCCAAAGCCGACGGGGTGGAAGCGGCGGCCCGCGCCGGGGTACGGGCCATCGTTCAGCCGGGAGGCTCGCGGGGTGATGCGGAGGTCATCGCCGCTGCCGATGCCGCCGGGCTGACCATGGTCTTTACCGGGAGACGACACTTTCTCCACTAGAAGACCGCCTTAGTAAGGCGAGCCGGTGATATAGTTTTCCAACTGCTCAATGATGAATTCCTGCTCCGAGATGATGGCTTTGACTACATCGCCGATGGATACCAGGCCGATGACGCGATCATCCTCTACGACGGGCAGGTGACGCACCCGCTTATCGGTCATCAAGGCCATGCATTCCTCGATGGTCTCATCGGGGCGTGCACAAATGACCCGCTTGGTCATTATCTCCGTCACGGGCACGTCGCCCGCCTTTTTGCCCAGGAGGTCCACCTTGCGGGCGTAATCCCGTTCGGAAAGGATGCCCAGTAGCTTCTCTCCGTCCATGATAAGGACGGCACCGATGTTCTTGTCCGCCATCAGCCGCAGAGCATCGTAGACCGTCGCTTCCGGCGGCAAGGACCAGACTTGGTTCCCTTTGTTCCGCAGAATGTCCTTTGCCGTTTTTGCCATCTCCTCCCTCCTCGGTTTTCGCCGCTGCACCTTTTGGGTAGCGTTGACTACCCGGTCGCCCGTTCCATTATACCCCGAATTGATGATAGAAGCAAGTGCAGCCCGAATCGCAAGTTGCCGTCGCCGAATCGGGACGGAGAGGACCGAGTTCTGAGGGCGTTGCTAACGACGGCGCCAGGCCGAAGGGGGCAGCCTCGGTCGGATCGGCGGCAGGCGGCGTAGCGGCTCCGACCGGGCGAGGATGGGGCCATAGAGCCGGGTACCACCGTACACGTCCACCGCTTCGAGCCAATAACGATAGGTGACGCCGGGAATCGCCGTGGTATCCGCAAAGTGATAGCGGGCGCCAATAGGGCTGCCTGGGTTTTGAGCAGCGATCAGCCGGTCATTGAGCCGGACCCGGTCCTCCAGGGCGGAACGGTAAAGGTTGAACCCCAGGTTGTCCGTCTCGGCTGCAGTCTCCCACCGGAGCAGAATCCCGCCGCCATCCGCGGCCGACGATGCGTCAAAAGAGGCCAAAACGACCGCCGTCGGGAGGTTGCAGCCGTTGGTCTGCCAATTGGCAAAGTCTACATAGTCCGATACTTCGTTCCCCTGACCGGTGGGATTGGCGGTGGGGTGATACGGACCGCTGCTGTGACCCCACCACAGGCCGGTCGCACGAATGACGCCACCGGCATTGGCTGCATAAGCCCCCCGGTCGTTATCGTAGACGCAGCTGGCCGTCACGGTAATGGGCGATGTCGTCATGTTGACGATCCCCCCATAGCCAACGCTGTTGGAGTAGACATGCCGATTATCGTAGATAAGGCATCTGCTGATGAAAACGCGGGTCGGTGTAGCGTTGTTGCGATATGGCTCGCCAAAGCGGATGCCCCGTTCATTGCCGGAGATGGTACAGTTGGTCACGGTTACGTTGTCCAGCGTTGCAGGAAAGGAGCTGTAGTTGCCGTCATCGCGGGCTTTGATCATGATCCCCACGCCTTCTTGCAGTCCCAAGGCGTTGGCCGTGATGGTTATCCGATCAAAGGTCAGGTTGTGGTAGTCTCCGGCCTTGAGATTGATGTCAAAACCGGCGTT
The DNA here is from genome assembly GCA_964593865.1 of uncultured Anaerolineaceae bacterium. Lineage (GTDB taxonomy): Bacteria > Chloroflexota > Anaerolineae > JAAYZQ01 > JAAYZQ01 > CAZQKE01. Next base: position 22,959 of record CAZQKE010000132.1, read on the forward strand.
CCAACGCTTGTTCCAGAATACCTGATCAATGCCGTTGTTGTGGACGGTCACGCGGCGGAAGGTAGCGTTGGACAATTTCTCAACATAGATGCCTTTGGCTCCGTTGTAGCTGAAGCTGGTGTCGGTCACGGTGATGTATTCGACGACGCTGGTATCGGCCGAGACCTCTTTGAAAAAGTACCATCCATCGGTCAGGTGATCAAAGGCCGAGTTGCTCACCTCCAGGTGGGTCAGGCTGGCCGTCGGCTGCACGTTCAACCCCCGCTCGTTCTCTCGGCCCGTTTCCTCATTGGTCCCGATCACCCGCAGGTCGTCCATTTTGATAAAGGAGACGGTCCCCGCGGGTATGTCAATGCCTATCATCTGCACCGGCTCGACGCGCAGGCTTTGCAACAGGATGGGATCGGCAGCCGATGCCCCCGAAGCACGCAACGTGATTACCGCGCTCCCGGTAGATGACCGCAATATTGTGTTGCCGGTCGGATCGCTGCCGCTCCCCGCCCCCCGCAGCGAAAGGTGCTTGTCAATCTGGATGGTCTCTGTGTAGACCCCGGCGGCGATCTGCACCGTGCCACCGACATCCACCAGATCTATGCCGCGTTGCACGGTCTGAACGGCACAGGACTGCCCCGGCCCGCCACCGGGATAGGGAATGTTGACCGTGCCGTCACAGTTGACATCATCCCCATCCGGACGAACATAGATAGGCGTCGCAGCCCACGCGGTGGAGACGCCCCCCATGATGCCCAAGAGCAGACCGAAAAGCAGAACCGATCCCAGGATCACGAGAATTTCTCTAGACAACCGCCTACTTGCAAACATCTTGATACAACACTCCTCAAAGTGATGTTAAGGGCAACGATAGCAGGTTTCTTTCCCCCTGTCAATAGGCTGCTTGTCTTAATCCGAACGGGGGAAAACAAGACCTCCGAAGCCGCAAGCTTCGGAGGTCCGCTCCTTCTTCGGTGGGTTCGGTGACGGTACGATCTAGCCTCTGTTCCCTCGCTTCTGGATGCCGTCCAGGTAGGCTACGTCGCCGGTGTTCAACTGGGCGGCATTGGCCTCGTCGGTGTCCAGATGGAACTCAAGCCGGTACTTGGGCGAGACACGGACGACGACATCACCAAAGATCAGCTCTCGGTCGCCTTCCACCCGCAGCCGCACAATGTCTCCATCGCGCAGCCCCAAGCGACGGGCATCGTCGGGCGTCATATGGATATGACGGTGGGCGATGATCACACCTTTGTCCAACTCAACCTGCCCGGCAGGCCCTTCCAAGATGAGGCCCGGCGTGCCGTCCAGGTCGCCCGACATACGGACGGGTGCATTGATCCCCAAGCGGAACCCTTCGGTGCGGGAGATCTCAACCTGGGTCTCGCTTCGCGCCGGGCCGAGCACCCGCACCCGGTCCACAATCCCCTTAGGGCCGATCAGTTTGACCCGTTCCTCACAGGCGAATTGCCCCGGTTGGCTCAGGGGGATGCTCGGCGTCAGTTCGTGACCGGGGCCAAAGAGTCGCTCCACATCGGCTTGGCTGAGGTGGACGTGGTGGGCCGAGACACCGATGGGGATGGGAATCTTGTTGGCTTCGATCCGCCGCTGGAGCGATTCGTAGCTCAAAATGCGGATCGTCTCGCGGGCGATCATGCGCGAGGCATCCGAATGGATGACCAGGACCTTGACTTTGGACCGAGGGTGGGAGATGTCCACAACCCCCTCGGAAGCATCGTGGGTCGCCCGGTTCTTGACGGCGTCGATCAGGATGCCCAACCCCCACAGGTCCTGGCAGGCCATTGAACGCACGCCGGCGGCATTCTCACCGATGCCGCCGGTAAACACCAGCACATCCAAGCCGCCCAGGGCAGCATAGTAGGCGCCGATGTATTTGCGAATGCGGTAGGTGAACACTTCGGCAGCCAGCATCGCTTTGGGATCGCCGGCATTGGCCGCATCGGGAATCTCGCGGGTGTCGCCCGAAAGGCCGGAAAGGCCCTTCATGCCGCTTTCCCGGTAGAGCAGGTGATCTATTTCATCGGCAGACATCCCCTTGCGCATCAGGTAGGTGAGGATGGAAGGGTCCAGGTCGCCGGAACGGGTGACCATCACCAGCCCTTCCAAGGGGGTAAGGCCCATGCTGGTATCAATGGAACGCCCATGATCAATGGCGCAGACCGAGGCTCCCTCTCCCAAATGGCAGGTGATGATTTTGAGGCGGGAAAACCGCTTCTTTAGGTAGGTTGCAGCCATCAGCCCCACGTACTGGTGGGAAGGGCCGTGAAAGCCGTACCGTCGGATGCCATCTTCGGTGTATAGCTTCTCCGGCAGCGCATAGCGGTAAGCGTAGCGGGGCATCGTCTGGTGGAAAGCGGTATCAAAGACGGCCACTTGGGGGACATCGGGCAGGATTTCGCGCATCCATTCGATGCCCAAGGCGTGCATGGGGTTGTGGAGGGGGGCCAGCGGCGCGAAACGACGGATGTCGGCCAGCACCTGGTCGTCAATGATCACGGGGTCGGAATATTTATCGCCGCCGTGAACTACCCGGTGGCCCACGGCCGTAATCTCTTCCAAGCTGCCGAGCACACCGGTTTGAGGGTCCACCAGGCGGTCCAGGGCTGCTTGCAACGCCTGACGATGGTCGATTTGCCCCAGATGGAAGATAAATTCGCCGCCGGCCGTGATGTGAGTCTGGGTTGCCCGCGGTTCGCCGATCCATTCCACCTGCCCCTCAACGTTTTTGCTCTCGTCCTCCGTGTCAAAAAAGCGGTACTTGAGGGAACCGGTGCGCAGGTTGAGGACCAGGATCTTGTGCGGCTCGTCGGGTGTCAGATTCAGCCCGTAAGGGTCTTCCTCTGCCTGGGCTTGGGCTTCTTTGAGGATCTGACGCCCATGCTCGACGCGCGCGCTACGCCGAACGATGGACTGGGAAAAGTGCTGCAGGGCCGCCGGATCGGTTTGTACCCAACGGTGAAAGAGGTTGACCGGGATCAAGAGCACACGGCAAGGCGTCGCGGCGATCAGGTCCACCGGCGAGGAGGAGTCGGTCAGCAGCGACATCTCGCCGATGGTGCTACCGGGCTGCATAACCTCCACCCGGATCGGTTCCTCCCCTTCTTGCTCCGGGAGATAGGCATGGGCTTCCCCCTCCAGCAGCAGGCCGAAAAAGGTAAAGGGTTGCCCGGCCGGAACGATCACTTCTCCGGGGGCATAGGGGGCAATGGCTGCCTGTTCCAAGATCGCCTGTCGGATCTTGTCGGGCAGGTTGTTAAAGATTTCGTATCGGTCCAACAGATCGTTTGGGATCATCTGACATCTCCGGCAATGGCTGGATGCCGACGGGCGAGTCCCCCCGCTCCATCAGGTCGGCACAGAAGCGGGCGCATTATAGCATACTTTGGCAGCAAGGGGAAAATCCGCCTCCGGAGGAGCAAAGGCGGGTGGCAAGCCCACGCAGGCACAGGGCACGGCCGCCGGGTGGCCGGACTTTGGCAAGGATTAGATTACCAGTTGGTCGTAGAGCCGCTCCAAGCTCAGGTCCGGGCAGACGGTCTCGCGGCTCTGCAGGGTCAGGGCAGCGGCGGCGATACCCAAGCGCACCGCTTCATCCACCGGGAATTCGTTGAGAAGGCCAAAGACGACGGCAGCGGTCAGCGCATCTCCCGCGCCGGTCAAATCCACAACCTCGCACTCAATGGCCGGGATGTGACCGCTTTCCTGGGGAGTGGCATAGACCAGACCGATGGCCCCTAAGGTCACGATGGCGATCTGCACGCCCAAACTCACCAAGCGGCGGGCGGCGAGCAACGCGCTCTCCCGGTCGGAGACGGGGATGCCACACAGGGCCTCGGCCTCGGCGGCGTTGGGGGTGATCAGGGTCAGTTGCGGAAGGTACGGACAAAGGCGCGGGGCCAGGGTCGTGGTCGTCGGGTCGGCGCAAACCGGCAGGCGGTAGCGATGGGCCAGGCGGAAGATGGTGCGCAAGGCGGCAGGCGAGAGGTTGGCGTCAAGGATGACCATCCGGGCATCACGGAAAAGGGCACGACGACGGTACAACCAGGTAGGGGTAAGCAATTCGCGGTTGATGCCCATGTCGTCAATGGACATCAACGGACTACCGTTTTCCCCCAAGACGACCAGGTAGGCGGCGGTATGGTGCTCGGCGGCGTCGGCGATGAGGACGTGGCTAACGTCTATGCCGCACTCGCGGGCTTGGTTCAAGATGCGCCGCCCGGAGCCGTCATTGCCCACGGCGGAAAGGAGGACGACCCGCTCACCCAGACGGGCCAGGTTCTCGGCAATGTTGCGCCCCACTCCGCCGACGCTGACACGAATGGTCCCCGGTGTGGAAGTGCCGGGTTGTGGTTCTCGCCCGGCACGCCCTTTGGTGTCTATGGAAGCTGCACCGATGATAAGAAGATGGCATTGTTGCATTTTACCGACTCCCGGCTGGTAGGGTGGAAAGGGTCGATTCAAGAGTCAAGTTACCCAAAGCAATCGCTGTGGGGGCACCACTGAGGGCGATCTTCTCCAAAGCATCTATGTAGAGTTGCGCCGTCAGAGTGTCACTGAGCAGGTTACGGGAGATCTGTTCCACGAGCTGGGCGAATCGCTGGACGATGGTCGGATCAATCTGTCCATCACTGGCACCTTGCATTCCTTTGAGCAACTGTTCGATTAGATCCTCAACGGAGCGGACTTTGACCTCCGTCACCCGCGCTAAAGCGTCTGCTTGTCCCTTCCCTCTGGCTTCCATTGCCTTCTGCTCCGCAGTCGCTTCCAAGATCGTTGACCGATATACCCCTTCCGACCGAATAATCATCACTTCTTTGTCTGCCTTGGCTTCCATCACTTTGCCCTTTTCTTTGTAGCGCGCAGCCCATAGCTCCATGAGCCTTTCTTTCATCTCCTCCGGGGCTTCGAAATGGGAGATTTTGAATCCCGTGATCGTTACTCCCCAGCTGGGCGAGATCTTTTGCGCCAAAGACATGGTTTCCGCCGTGATCGCATTGAGGATTGACTCATCGGCGACGAGGTCGCCGTCTCCAAAATTGTAGAAATCCTCCAGGGAGTACCTGCGCACAACACTTTGCAATTGGGTTTCCGTCGCCGCTTGGCTGGTGAGCTTCCAACCGGCGGCAGTGGTTCCATAGACGGCACGGTACAGGGTATGCTGATAGACTTTGTAATCACCGGCGATGATGCCTGTAAAGTTCCCTCCCTGATCGGGAGGCAAAGCACCCTTTACCCATTTCGCGGTGTCTTTGGCAGCCTCAATGCGAAACCCGACGCCGCAATGGAAACGCAAAGGGACATGATCTTTAGTTAACACATTCTCGGCCGTCCAGCTGATCCATTGCTTGCGGAGATCAAGCACGGCTTTGGCAAATTCCATAAATTTGGGGTAAACTCTACCAGGACCTTCGATCCGAGTTACGTTTCCTCCTCTTTCAAAGACCACAGCATTGTAAGGTTTGATTATCACCAGGCCCGGACCGCCTATTTTGGGTAACAAGCCTTTGGGCCTTGTTTGGGTGATCTCGCCGTTTTCCACAATGTAGTAAGGACGACCCGTGCGAAAGATCATGCTCAGAAAAAGGCGCACAACGTCAAGGCGAGAAATATCCATCACGCCGGGCATTTGGAGCACAAATTCGCTGCTGATGAATACCACAGTCAGTATCGGCAGAAGGACGATCACCGTTCCGAGGATGAGGGAGACCACGATGGACACAATGACTTTGGCCGTCACACCTCCTAAAAAGAAGCTAAGGATTTTGCTTTGCTCAATGGCCCGCACCTGTTCAGGAGCGTTGAGGAACAGAATCAAGATTGTTGACAGGAACAACGCGAACGCCGTAATAAACCAAACCGTCCAAGTGAGACGGCGCGCTTTGGCCGACACAAACCCCACCGGGATAACGGCCAGAAGGCCCAGGGCGACGCAATGCCCAACCCAAACAGATGCAAGGCGGTATGCCACAAGGGACACCAGCGCAACGAACAGGATGTAACCGGCTACCAAGCCGCGAGGTATACCCAATTTTCCTTTTTCTTGCATAACGCCGTCACCTCACATCCCTTGCACTACTGCTCCGAACCAAAGAAGCCGCTTTTTGGGGAGAACGTCGGTTAGTAAAATTTGAGGCATCACCGTGGAAAGCCGGATTGGGGTGGCACTGTGAGGGAAGGATTCAGGTATTCGTTACAGGAGATTTGGCCTATAATCTCTACTCCATTTTCAACAAGATGAGAACAAAACGGCACCCTGCTGCAGCAACGAATCGTCGGGAGCAATATTGCCGACCAACATCGCCGACGTTTCCAGCGACCAACGTTGCCTCCCTTCAGGGGGGTCGACAATGATCAAGGGCCTGCAAAGTATGACGACGGAACTCCGAAGCATCAACACTCTACCATAAGAGTAGGAATTTGTCAAATCAGGGATTATGGGGAAACTTGGGATTGAACCCATACGCCGACGGACGGAGTACGGCGGCTTCCGAAAGGACACGATGGACTGCAGACTTGCTAATCAACCGGGAGCACCGGCTGCATATCTATCTTGCTTTCAATGGCTCCGGCAGGTCGGTTGCACAAAATCCGATTTTGCGTTATACTTTTGGTTGACGCACACCTATTTGAGGCTGGTGCGTGCAGGAGCGAAACCGGCTGTGACAGATAAGCTCTCAATAGAATGGGCCAATCAAAGATTCAGCGGGGTGGAGCTAGAGTTTGTCCGCCGCGCCTATGAGCAGGCGGTCGCCGCCCACGCGGGGCAAAAACGGGATTCAGGGGAACCTTACGTCGTCCACTGCATAGAGGTTGCACGGATACTGACCGACATGGGCCTGGATTACAGGGCCGTGGCCGCCGGCCTTCTCCACGACATCGTAGAAGACACCGAGTGGACGGTAGAAGACGTGCGTCGCCGCTTTGACGACCAGGTCGCCAAACTGGTTGACGGCGTGACCAAATTGGCCTACATTGACACCATCAGCCAGAAAGACAACCGCAACATCCAGGACCGAGAGGCCGAAAACCTACGCAAAATGTTTTTGGCCATGGTGGACGATGTGCGGGTCGTCCTCATCAAGTTGGCCGACCGCTTGCACAACATGCGCACCCTGGATTCCCTTTCCCCGGAACGGCAAAAACGCATTGCCCGCGAGACCCTGGAGATCTTTGCCCCCTTGGCCAGTCGCCTGGGAATATGGCAAATCAAAGGGGAACTGGAAGACCTGGGCTTCCGCTACTACGACCCCCAGACCTATTACCGAATCGCTACCCTGGTCGCAGAACAGCAAGAAGCCCGCGAGGCTTACATCCGCCAAGTCTCTGCGGAACTGAAGGCCCGTTTGCGCCTGGAGGGGATCAAAGCGAGGGTGATAGGTCGTCCCAAACACATCTACAGCATCTACCGCAAAATGCAGCGCAAAGGCATAGAATTTGACCAGGTGTTTGACATCCGAGGGATACGGGTCATCGTGGACGAGGTCTCGGAGTGCTACACCGTGTTGGGCATCGTCCACGCCATGTGGACGCCCATCCCCGGTGAGTTTGACGACTATATCGCCAGGCCCAAAGAAAACCTCTACCAATCGCTGCATACGGCGGTCATCGGACCGGAGGGAAAAACCCTAGAAGTCCAAATCCGTACCCACGAAATGCATCAACAGGCCGAATTCGGGATCGCCGCCCATTGGCGATACAAGGAAGGAGCCAAGCGGGACCCGGCCTATGAGAACAAAGTTGCCTGGCTCCGTTCCCTGATGGAATGGCGGGACGACGTCAAAGATGCCCGCGAGTTCGTAGACAGCCTCAAGACCGATGTCTTGGAAGACCGAGTGTATGTCTTTACCCCCAAGGGCGAGGTCCGAGACCTGCCTGCCGGTTCCACCCCCATTGACTTTGCCTACTACATCCACACCGAAGTCGGTCACCGTTGCCGAGGAGCCAGAGTCAACGGCAAATTGGTCCCCCTAACCTACCGGCTGCAAAACGGCGACCAAGTAGAGATCATCACCGCCAAACACGGCGGTCCAAGCCGCGACTGGCTACGACCGGACCTGGGTTACGTGCGCTCCGCCCGTAGTCGCCAGAAGATCCGACGCTGGTTCCGCCAACAGGACCGCGAGGAAAACATCCATTTCGGCAGGGAGCAGCTCAAGCGGGAGCTCAAACGGCTGAACCTGAGCGACAGCGTGAGCCACCGGGAGATCGCCGACCTGCTCGGTTATGATAACTTGGACGACCTATACGCTGCCATCGGGTTCGGCGATCTGAACACCCAGCGCATCGCCGCCCGTGTCCTCCAGGTCCTCAGCCACGACGAAGTCTTTGTTGAAGAGAAAAAGGCAACGGTCGCCACCACACCGGACGGCATCCGCATCAAAGGCGTAGGCGATCTACCCACCCGCTTGGCCGAATGTTGCCACCCCAAACCGGAAGACCGCGATCCGATCATCGGCTATGTGACGCGCGGCCAGGGCGTAACTATCCATAAATGGGATTGCCCCAACATCCTGGCCCGCACCAACCGAGGCGAAATGGAACGGCTGATTGAAGTGGATTGGGGCACGGCGGAGGAATGGGTCTACCCTGTCGTCATCCAAGTTCGTGCCTGGGACCGAGACGGCCTGTTACGGGACATCGCCACCGTCATCGCCGAAGAACGGATCAACATGCGAGAAGTCACCTCTACCCTCCCCCAAAAGCCAAATCTGATCACCCTGACCGCCACATTGGAGATCAATCACGTAGAACAACTGATCAACGTGTTGGAGCGGATTGACCGTTTGCGCAACGTCGTTGAAGTCACACGTCTTCCCAACCCCGATGGGCGCAAGCGCAAAGAACGCTACCCCGATAAATCTATGAGATTGGATTGACGCACCGAGCGGCCATGAGCAGCACAGACCGATTTCTAACCTGCGATTGCGGACGACCGTTGGTGACGGTAGATGTCGTCATCTTTACCCTGCGACACGGAGACCTCCAGGTACTTTTGATCCGGCGCCAACACCCACCATTCGTAGGCATGTGGGCCATCCCCGGCGGCTTCATCCGGCTTGAAGAAACCCTGGAAGAAGCGGCCATCCGCAAGCTAGAGGAGAAAACCGGCCTGCGCGATGTCTATTTGGAACAGCTCTTCACCTTTGGGCACCCCCGGCGGGACCCTCGTGACCGGGTGATCACCGTCGCCTATATGGCCGTCATTCCGGCGACCGGCGTCGTATCCCGTGCCACCGACGACGCCGAGAACGTCCGCTGGTGGTCTATTTACGACCTTCCCCCTCTGGCCTTTGACCACGGCGACATCCTGCACTACGCCCTCACCCGGTTACGCTACAAATTGGAATACACGGCGGTCGGGTTTGAGCTACTGCCCGAACAGTTTACCCTGACCGAGCTCCAGACCGCTTACGAAATCGTCCTGGGCGAATCGCTGGACAAACGCAACTTCCGACGCAAGATTCTGAGCGCAGGGATCATTGAACCGACGGGTAGGTATCGCACCGGCGAAGGCCGCCCGGCCAAGCTCTACCGCTACCGAGAAGACGCCGTGGCCGAAGTCAAGGCCCGGAGGCTCTTCCCTTAGCATAAGCGCATCCATCGTTCCCCGCAGCGGTTCCGCCGACGATGCCGAGGGCGTGGTGGGAAATCGCGCCGAACCAACCTTCCCCCCGTGAGATCTGCACCTCCGCGGTGAGAAACCTTGTCAATGCGCCCGCCTTGTTGAACGGCGACCTGTTCCTAGACAAAATCTGTCAGATGGGGTACAATTCGGGTCGCCTCTTTTGGGCCTGCGGTCAACCTACCGCGCAGGTGAACGGTTGGCGGCCCACAGGGTGGGGTTCCCACCGCCATTTCGGATAGGAAGGGGGAGAAAGAATTGTCTGAACTGACGGACCTTTACCAGGAGATTCGGCAATGCCAAAAATGTATCCTCGGCCAGGGGCGTACCAACGCCGTGCCCGGTGAAGGGCCGGAGGATGCCGACATTATGTTTATCGGCGAGGCTCCGGGCTTCCATGAGGATCGCTTGGGGCGGCCTTTTGTCGGTGCAGCGGGCAAATACTTGGACGAGTTGCTGGCAAAGATCGGAATCCGGCGTGAGGAGGTCTACATCGCCAACGTGGTCAAGTGCCGACCACCCGGCAACCGCGACCCCCGCCCGGAGGAGATTGAAGCCTGCCGTCCGTATCTTGACAAGCAGATAGAGATCATCCGCCCCCGCATCATCGTCACCCTGGGGCGATTCTCCATGCAGCGGTACTTTCCCGGCGCGTCCATCTCGCGCATCCACGGCCGGCCCAAGCGGGTGGGCGGCGTGATCTACTATCCCATGTTCCACCCGGCGGCGGCTTTGCACCAACCCCGCTGGCGGAGCTTGGTTGAAGAAGACATCATGCGCATCCCCGAACTGCTATCCAAGCTGGACGAGATCGAAGAGGAGGAGCCGGAGATCCCCCAAGCCCGGCAACTGAGCCTGTTCTGAGGGGGCGAGGGAGAGATAGGCAGCTGGGTGTTTGCCTTCTGCCCGTCCTGCCTGGGCTTTGTGGCGGCGATGCGCGTCGGCATCATCATACTCCTGCGCCTTGTGTGACGGTGGATGCGGGGCGAGGACCTTTTGGGGGATTAGTAGGAAATCGGAGACAGGAGGGGAACATGTGTTTGGCGGTTCCGGCCCAGATCAAATCAATCAACGGCTTTGAAGCGGAGGTGGACATCGGCGGCGTAGGGCGCACCGTCAACCTGATGCTGACGCCCGATGCCAAAGTAGGTGATTATGTCTATGTCCACACCGGCTTTGCCATCAGCGTCGTAGACGAGGCCGAAGCGTTGGAGAGCCTGCGCTTGCTGCAAGAGCTGGCCGAAACCTACCCTGTGGAGGAACTTTTTTACACCACAGGTGAACCGACTTAGTGTGAAAACGCCTTCGGCGGCCCGGTCCCCACACCGTGGGGACCTTTTTTTCGGTTGGATAGAAGAGCTCCGGTGCAATCGCGGCGCGTCCCTTTCACCTTTCCACAGCGGAACCTTTGACCCTGGAGAGGCGTCTTGGATCCGAGATCTTGTGAGGAGGGGAAAAACATGGACGGCAAAGGTGTGCGCATTCTGACGAGGGGGCTGCTGCTCTTGGCCCTGTTGGCGATCCAAGTGGCCCCGGCTCTGGCCGACGGCATCATCATCCCCGAACCACCGCACGATGTGCCCATCACCGAAGTTCCGTACCTGACCGTCAAATACCACCGCGTCACCGTGACCATTGAGGACCAAGTGGCGACGACCCACGTGGATCAGGTGTTCGTCAATGAAGGCCGTTGGGAGATAGAGGGAACCTACATCTTTCCCCTGCCGGAAGAAGCGGCCATCAGCGAATTCTCCATGTGGGTAGACGGCGAAAAGATCGCAGGCCAGGTCCTGGAGCGGGATGAAGCCCGCCGCATCTACGAAGACATCGTCCGGCGGCAGCGGGACCCGGCTCTGCTGGAATATGTGGGCCGTGATGCCTTCCAGGCCAGCATCTACCCCATTCCCCCCGGCGGCGAGCGGCGCGTCGAGATTGAATACAGCCAAGTCCTGCCGATGGACAACGGCCTGGTCGAATATGTCTACCCCTTGAACACGGAAAAATTTTCGCCCCGCCCCCTGGAGGAGGTGGTCGTCAACGTCACCATCCGCAGCAAGGAGCCGCTCAAGGCCATCTACTCACCCAGCCACCGGGTAGACGTGGTGCGCGACGGCGACCACAAGGCCACCATCGGCTACGAAGAGTACGATGTCAAACCCGACCGCGATTTCGTCCTCTACTACACCGTCTCGCCGGAGGAGGTGGGGCTGAACCTGCTCAGCTACAAGCCCGATGCCCAAAGCGACGGCTTCTTCCTGCTCCTGGCCGCGCCCAACGTGGAGGTGGAGCAAGAAAAAGTCATCGCCAAGGATGTGATCCTGGTCCTGGACGTTTCCGGCTCCATGCGCGGCGTCAAGATTGAGCAGGCCAAAGAGGCGTTGAACTTTGTGCTGGACAACCTGAACGAGGAAGACCGCTTCAACATCATCGCCTTCAGCACATCCACGCGCCATTATGCCCGCGGCCTGGTCCCCGCCGATGAGCGGGGGGAGGCCCGCGATTTCGTCTCCCGCCTGAAAGCGGGCGGCTCGACCGACATCAACCGCGCCCTGTTGGAAGCGGTGGCCCAGGTGGAAAGGGCCGCCGCCCGCCCGGCGATCATCATCTTTCTGACCGACGGGCTGCCCACCACCGGCGAGGTCGTCGTTGAGCGGATCATTGACAACGTCAAGAATGCTGCGCCGGACAACGTGCGCATCTTTCCCTTTGGCGTAGGGTACGACGTGAACACCGTGCTGTTGGACACCATCGCCGAAAACCACCGGGGGGCCAGCGGCTACGTCCGCCCGGAGGAGGCCATTGATGAAAAGGTTTCCGCCTTTTACGCCAGGGTGAGCACCCCCCTCCTGGCCGACCTGGAACTGGATTTCGGCGACGTGGAGGTCTCCGATGTCTACCCCTATCCTCTGCCCGACCTGTTCGCCGGGACGCAGTTGATCGTCGTGGGCCGCTACGAGGACGGCGGGGAAACGGACATCACCCTGCAAGGCGTGGTTCAAAATCGGCCCCAAACCTTCCGCTACGACAATGTGCGCTTCCGGGAAGAAGGCGGTCCTGAATTCATCGCCCGGCTGTGGGCTACCCGCAAGATCGGCTACCTGTTGCAGCAGATCCGCCTTCACGGAGAGGATCAAGAGATGGTGGACGAAATCGTTGAGCTTTCCGTCCGCTACGGCATCATCACCCCCTACACCTCCTTCCTGGTGGAAGAAACCGAAAAAGCCCTGAGTGAGGAGGGTCGCTCCGATCTGGCCTACGAGGTGATGCCCGCGACGGCTCCCGCCGTCGGTCAGGAGGCGGTGGAACGCAGCGCGGGGGAACAAAAACTGTTCGCCGCTGAAGCCCCCATCGCCCCCGCGGCGCCGGTGGAGGGCGAACACGAAGATGCCGCCGACATGGTCAAATATGTGGGCGACAAGACCTTCATCCTGCACAAAGGGGTGTGGACCGACACCACCTTTGACGCCGACCGGATGGAAACGACGCCGGTGGAATTCGGCAGCGACGACTATTTCGCCCTCATTGCCGCCCGGCCCGAATGGGGCCGCTACTTTGCCCTGGGCGACCACGTCATCGTCGTCTTGGAAGGCACGGCCTACGAAATCCGCGAGGGCGACGCACCGTCGGTAGAGATTCCCGCCGCAGAGCCGACGGTCGGCCCGGAATCGGACGCTTCCCTTGACCCGTGGACGGTAGTGATGCAAGCCATCGCCGACCTGGTACGGAAATTCCGGGACATCCTGGGCCGCTGAGGGAGCAAAGACATTCGCCGCTCCCGGTATCGGCCCTATCACAGAGGCGCCGAGGGCGCACGGGAAGGCCGCGTGAAACCCGGCGATTCCCGACGCACTCGGCGCTTCTGCCGTGTAAAACCTTGAAAGTGCGCTCCGGCCTGGATCGCCAACTTTTCCTTTTGCATCCCTCCCGCCCCTGTGGTATACTTGCGCCATGAGCGACGAAACACTTTCTCCGCAACAGGCTGCCGACCGGCTGGAAGCAGCCCTGGCCGACCTTCTCGACGTGCAGAGCGCGACGCTGGGCCTGCCCGAATTGCGGACGGCGGTCATCCTGCGCGGGCAGCTCCGCCAACCGGCAGAACAGGCC
>CAZQKE010000133.1:0-5984 GCA_964593865.1 uncultured Anaerolineaceae bacterium
GGCCTTTGTCGCCGAGGTATCCGGTCTGGATGGAAACACAATCGAAGTATACGATCTGGCCACCCTTCACTTTCCGCGGGACGTAAGCCGCCTGCTGATCAAGACCGGCAACTCGTACTTTTGGGAAGACCGACTGACCGAATTTGAGAGGGACTTTGTTCATCTCAGCCCCAAAGCCGCCCACTGGCTGGTCCAACGGGGCATCCGCCTGGTCGGCGTGGACTATCTCTCGGTGGAGGCTTTTGGCGTGAGTCGCTACCGGGTCCACAAAACGCTGTTGGACGCCAACGTCGTCATTGTCGAAGGGCTGAACCTGAGCCGCGTGCCCGAAGGGTGGTGTCACCTGGTCTGTCTGCCCCTCAGAATCGAGGGGGCCGACGGCGCACCGGCCCGGGTTCTGATCATCCGGCAATGAACCGGAGGGGGAACAATGATCACCAAAGAGGCGATTGGCACAGGACGAGTCCGAGTTACCTTTGAATTGCCCTCCAACATGTGGGCCGAACGGGTCAACCTGGTGGGCGAGTTCAACGATTGGGACACAACCGCAACCCCCATGAACCGCGACCGCGCCGACGCCAACTGGAACGTGAGTCTGGACCTGGAGGCGGGGAAAGCGTATCGCTTTCGCTACCTGGTAGACGGCAAGGAATGGCTCAACGACTGGCACGCCGACGACCATGTGGAGAACCCTTACGGTTCTTACGATTCGGTCGTGGACCTGCGCAGCGAACCGGATTAACCCTGCAATTCGCTCAGGGGGTGAGCGAACGTCCCCAAGATATTGTATGATCAAAGAGCTACCCCCCTACATCTAGTGGGCGGCGGGAGCAAAAATAAGCCAAAAGGGTTATTGCCAACTCCCCCTCTCTTGGGGTATAATGTATCCTGGGCATCGTCTATCCCGGCAGGAATGGGAACAGCTGTAAGCGAAAGGAGTTGGAACGGTGAAGAGATATTTACTCGTTGGGCTTTTGTTGGCAACGTTGGTGTTGACCGGTGTGCTCGTCCCTCACAAGGCGCAGGCCGCCTGCCAGACGGTTCGCCATGTGGTCAAACCGGGCGAGACCCTAAACCAGATCTCCCGCCATTACGGCGTCTCGGTCTCGGCTATCGTCAAGGCCAACAACCTGTGGAACCCCAACCTGATCTACTCCGGTCAGGTGCTGTTGATCCCGGTGTGCAGTAGCACCACGCCGCCTCCCTCGCAATGCACCAAAATCCACGTCGTCAAACGGGGCGAGTACCTGAAATCTATCGCCGCCAAATACGGCACAACCTGGCAGGCCATCGCCAATCTGAACAACATCAAAAACCCCAACCTGATCTATGTCGGTCAGCGGCTCAAGATCCCCGTCAAGTGCTCCTCCCCCGGCGACGGCAGCAGCGGCAGCGGGCCGTGGAAAGCTCAGTTTTGGGCCAACCGCTTACTGAGCGGCGACCCCAAGTTCACCAAACAGTACAAAAGAGTGGATTTCAATTGGGGGAAAAAGGGACCGGGCGGCGGCATCGCCGGGACCGACTTTTCCGCCCGTTTCACCCGGTCTCGCTACTTCGATGCAGGCATCTACCGCTTCAACGTCATCGTGGATGATGGCGTCCGCGTCTGGGTGGATGGGGTGTTGATCATTGACCAGTGGCACGACACCGCCCCCAAACAGTACATTGCCGAAAAGCAGCTCAGCGCGGGCAACCACACCTTGCAGATTGATTACTATCAGCACAAGGGCGGGGCGCAGATCAAGTTCTGGCCGGAGCCGGTGAACGGTCAGGCTGCCTGGAAGGGCGTCTATTTCAACAACATGCAGCTAAAGAACAACCCCGTGATCACCCGCTACTACAAGACCGTGGATTTCGACTGGGGCAAAAAGTCACCGGCTTCCGGTGTGACGGCGGACTATTTCTCGGCCCGCTACACAGGCGAGTTCCAGTTCTCCGGGGGGCGCTACCGCTTTATCGCCACGGTGGACGATGGCATTCGCGTTTGGATCGACGACAACCTGATCATAGACAGCTGGCGCAGCGGTTCGACGCGCACCCTGACCGCCGATGTGGATGTGGCCCAGGGAAAGCACACCGTCAAGATCGAATACTTTGAGGAAAAGGGTTCTGCCGTCTGCAAACTGCGCTGGACGCAAAAGTAACCACAGCGTTATCCGATTTTGGGCCTGGCGGGTCCTGCGACCTGTCAGGCCCTTTTTTAACGCCTTTGGATTTTGCCCCGCAAAGACGCAGAGGCCAGAGATCTGTCTAAATCCCGATTACTTCCAGAAGAAGGAACGTTCCTCGCTGGCCGGGCTGAGGGGTGTGTACTGTGCGTTGCCGTCGGCGTCGGTCGTTTTGCGGGCCAGGCTCACACTCCAATAGTAAACGCGCTCGGTCTCCTGATCGGCGCGGAGGTACAGCCCGGCGTCCACGAACCAGGAGGTCCGCTGCACACACACCTGAATCCCCGCCGGTGAGCCGTTCTCGGTCCAGCGCAGGCCGATCAGAAAGCACTCGTCGGGGGCCAGGGTGTGGGTACTGCTCCAACCCAGCTCGATATTGGCCTCCGCGCCGTTGAACACGGCCCCGTCCTCCGGCTTGTCCAGAGTGGGCGGTTCCAGGGTAGGTTGAGGCGTCGGCGTGAAGGTGGGCGTGGTCTTGGGTTTGGGCGTGTTGGTAGGCCGGGCGCGGGTGGCGGTGGGGGTGATGGTCGGGGTGTCGGTTGGTGTTGGGGTGTGGGTCGGTGTGGGAGTGCTGGTCGGCGTCGGCGTCTGGGTGGGAGTGGGCGTCGGCGTTGGGGTGTTGGTCGGGGAGGGGGTGATGGAGGGAGTCAGTGAGGGTGTTAGCGTTGGAATCTCGACCAGGACGGGAGCCTCGCTGGCCACAGCCTGCACCGTATCCACGACGGCTACCGGTTGGACGTGGGGCAGGATGGCCCACAACCAAAAACCGATTCCCCCAACCAGGGCCAGGACCGCCGCCGCGCCCAGGGCCAGCAGCAGGGGACGCAGCCAATCGGCCTGCAACGGCTCGCCACAAGCCGGACAGACCGTCAGGTTGCTGCGGCTCACCGTGCCACAGCGTCGGCAGCGCACCCGCCGGGGCTGCCGCTGGGGTTTGCCACAATGAGGACAGATGACCTGTTCCGGTAAGAGTTCTGCGCCGCAACGACTACACTTTTTCAATGGACTGCCTCATTACTCGTTTGTCCACCCTCTGCCGGAGAGGGCAAATGCCTCAGAACAAACTTGACCAGTCTACCGCCGGAAGGGGATTGACCAGGTCTTGCCAGGTGATGAGCAGCATCAGCGCTACCAAAAAGGCCATGCCGATCAGGTGAACCAGGCCCTCTTTGGCCGGGTCCACGCGACGCCCACGAACGCCCTCCACGATGATAAAAAGAATGCGGCCTCCATCGAGGCCCGGCAGGGGCAGCAGGTTGGTGACGGCCAGAGCGACGCTCAGGCTGCCCATCAGCTGCATCACCGGGAACCACCAGCCGGTATCAAGGGAATAGTTGACCGCATCGCCGACCATCTGGCCCACGCCCACCGGCCCGACAGGCCGGGCCAGCTCGGCGGGGATCAAGCCCTTGATGATCTGGATGGGGACGGTAAAGATGAACCCGGCCATGCGCACCGTTTGTTGCAAGCCCATCCACAGAGCCTGGGGCAGAGGGTAGCGTTGGACGGTGGTGCGGGGGGCCAGGCCAATGCCGATGGCTCCTTCGCCGGGCGGTGGGTTCAAGCGCGGCGTGACCGAGATTTCGATGATCTCGTCCCCTCGCCGGACGGTGAGCCGGATCGGCTCGCCCAGGTGCTCTTGCACATAGGCCGGCAGGTCGGCGACGGCCAAAATCTCGACGCCGTCGGCTTGCAGGATCACATCGTTGGGTTGCAAACCCACCTCCTCCGCCGGAGAACCGGGGGCAACCGTTGTGACGACGGCGTTCTGCGGATCGGCAATGGCCGGTCCGCCCAGGGCAAAGGCCAGAGCGAAAAAGAGAACGGCCGTCAGCAGGTTCATCAACGCCCCGGCAGACAGGACAAAGACGCGGGTCCGCTTGCTCTTGCTGGCCAGGCTGCCGGGGAAGGTGGGGTCCTCCTCACCCAACATCTTGGCAAAGCCGCCAAAAGGGATGGCATTGAGGGAAAAGACCGTGCCCGGATCCAGGAACTCGATATAGCCGCCCGAACCGACCTGCCCGGCGGCAGGGTCCACCTCCTGGATGCGCGTCAGGACCAGGCGGCCTTTGGAGTCGGTTTCGGTTTCGTAACGGACTGCCGACCGGGCCTGTAAACCTTCCGGCAGTTTGATGCTGCGGGGGATGACAATCTCCTGACCGTCAATGACGATTTTGCCTTTGGTACGCCAGAAGGCCAGAAGGCGGGGGGGATAGCCAAAACCAAACTCTTCGACGACGATGCCGGAAAGTTTGGCTGCGGCATAGTGCCCCAATTCATGAACGAAAATGAGAATGCTCAGGGAAATGATCAACCCTAAAATCGTTGCGATCATGCTGATTCTAACCTTTTCTATCCGCTGCGGACTTGGTGCCAGGCCATTTGCAGCTTCTCCAGGATCTCTTCGTTGGCCGCTTCGGGGTCGTCGTCAAAACCGGGCAGGTTGAGGATCATCTTGAAGAGTTTGGAGATGCTCAAGTCCAGGGGGTCCACATCGGGGTATGCGCTGTGCAGGGCACGCACCATGCGGCTGAAATCGTTCCAATGCAGGGGTTGGCGGGCTTCCTCCACATCGCGGGGGGCGATCACGTCCTCTTTGATCAGCTCCGCTGCTTTTTCCAACTCACCCTGCCGGGTATAATAGTCGGCCAGGGTCGCCCGCAGGGCATCGGCGGCCAGCACCGAACAGTGCATTTTGATCGGTGGCAGGCCGTCCAACGCTTCGGCGATGGCCCGGTTGGTCAGTTCCAACGCTTCGTCAATGGTTTTGCCCTTGATCAGTTCGGTGGCCATCGAACTGGTGGCGATGGCCGCGCCGCAGCCAAAGGTGCGAAACTTGATGTCGGTGATCACATCGTCCTGGATCTTGACCGACATCTCCATCAGATCGCCGCAAGTGGGGTTGCCGGTGCGTCCTACTCCGTCGGCGTCCTCAATAACCCCCACGTTGCGGGGGTTCATAAAGTGGTCCATGACCTTGTCGCTGTATTCCAATCGAAGCCTCCGTATGTTTGATCAAACGGATATACCCAAACGACGGTGCATTGCGATACTCGCTGCACCTATCTTAGCACTTTTTACCCTATCAGGCAAGTCAGGCCGATCACATTCCTTTGTCATTCCAGCAGATCACCGTCCCGCCGACATCTTCTGCGAGCAGGGCCGCGTGCAACGCTCCGGCCCGCTCACCGGAGAGGAGCTGCACCGTCAGGTCCGGCGTCTCCCGGACCAGGTTCACCATCGCTTCGACCTTGCCCAGCATCCCGCCGGTGACATCGGTGGCGTGGGAGCCGCCCAGCATCCCCCGCACTCCCGGCCAATTGGCCGCCGAGATGCGGGGCACAGGCCGGGCCGCCGGATCGCGCAGGGGATCGCCTTCGAACACGCCGTCCACCTCCCCAACCAGGATCAGCCGCGCCGGGCGGAAGCGGCGGGCCAGGTAGGTAAAGATCTGCTCGGTGGAGAGGATGGTCCCGCCTTGGGCCTCATCAAGGGCCACATCGCCGTAAAGCAGGGGAACCAACCCCCGGGCCAGAGCCTCTTCGACGGGGATGGTTTCCAGGGAAAGGAGTACACCGCCCCGGCAGCGGGCCGAGGCGGAAGGTTGCAGCGACCAGACCGGCACGCCGGCGGCCAGAAAGGCGTCGGTCACCAGACGGTTGAGGCGGGCGGCCACCGCCGCTACGCGGGCAAAGCCCCGCCATTGTTCCGCGCCATGCACCCCCCGGCGCGTGCCGTAACGCCGGGCGACCATGTGCCCAAAGGAGCCGCTGCCGTGGCCCAGCAACAAACGCAGGTCGGGTCGGGCGGCCAGGG
>CAZQKE010000134.1:0-13163 GCA_964593865.1 uncultured Anaerolineaceae bacterium
TCCCACCGCACGGCGTCCAGGGCGACGGCCAGGGTGCGCCGGTCGGGGGCGACGCGGAGCCAGCCGTTGCCGGGACCGGCGGCCTCCAACGCCGTGCCCGGCGCGGCTCCCTTGACGCCGATGATGGCGTGGGAGCTGCCCTGCTCGCGGCGCGGGTCGGCCTGCCCGCCGATGGAACGCAGGGCGGCCAGCGCATCGTCGTTCAGGTGGGCTGCCGCTTCCCCTTGCAGGGCGACGATGACGATCTGCCCTTCTTCCACCCCGGCGATGAAATCGGCCAGGTCGGCGGGATCGGCAAAGGTGCGCCGTTCCCGCACTTTGCCGCGGGTGTCCACGACGGCGACGTTGTAACCGGGGCCGTGCAATGAGCCGTCCACCGCTCCCTCTCCCTCGCCGATGGTGATGTAGGCAAAGCCTTCCGGTCCACCGCTGTTGACCTCAACGGCGACGGGGGCCTGGACGCCGGTCGTGCCGATGACGCCGTTGCCGGGCAGCACCTCGGCGGGGGCGTCCAGCCGGGCGAACGCCAGGCGCAGGTCGTTGAGGCCGGGGCGCAGCACCTCGGCAGGCACATCCCAGGCGTAGTCGCCCCAGCCGGGCGTCAGGGTGCGCGGCTCCAGGCGGTGGCCGTTGAGGATGGGCGTCACCTCTTGGGCCGCCGCGCCTGGATAGTCAAAGGGCAGGGCGGTTAGGGTCAGGCGGTAGGCCGTCCCCCCGACGGCGGGCAGAAAGAGACGGGCCTTTTGCTCCACGGCCCAGCTTGCGCTGCGGCCCTGGATCTCCTCCGCCCCGGCCCAGCCTTCGCCCAGGGCCATGGCCGTCAACGGCTCCGCCGCGCCCACGTCTACCGTCAGGCTGCTCGGCAGGGGCTGCCGGTCCACGCGGTAGAGGAGCCAGCCATCTCGGTCGTAGACCTTTTCCAGGGGCAGCACCTCTTCCATGTAGGCCACGGCGGCGTCGCGGGTGTCCACATAGGGCGGGCGGCCCGCTACGCCCGGTGCGACGACGACGTAGCGGATGTCGTAAAAGCGGACGAATTCGGCGGCGGTGGCCCGGTCGGCAGCACGACGGGCGTCGTCCACCTGGCCGTAGGTCTGGATGGTGATGAGCGAATCCAAAATCGGCACGCGGCGGAAATAGTCAAATTTGAAGGGCGGGTTGCGCGAAATGTTGCCCGAAAGGAGCCGCTTGTGGTGGAAGGTCTGGTAGTATTGGGTCTGGGTGCTTTCCGCCCCCTGGACGCCGAAGCTGTTGCGCCAGCCCAGGGGCAGTTGCAGGATGGCGAAATCGCCCGGCGCGGCGGCCACCTGCCCGTACACCTCCGGGATGCGGGCGTCGGTCAGGGGCAGGGGGATGGAAAGGTGCTCAAAGAGGAGCAGGACGGCGAGCAAGGCGGTGAGCGGGTAGCGGATGGCGGATGGCAGGCGGCGGCCTTCCGATGGCCGCTCCTTGCTCCTCGCCGGCTGCCCCAGCAGCCAGAACGCGCCGAACCCGGCCAGCACCGCCAGGGCCAGCATCAGCACCACGCTAAAGCGGTTGGGGACGCGGTTGGCCTTGACGATGGGGATGTAATGGAGCAGGATGAAGGGCAAGGGGACGGTCGTTTTCAAGCCGTCTAGGTCAAAGAGGGAGCGTCCGTTGATCTGCAACAGGGGTCCCAGGCTAAAGAGGGCAAAGGTGATAAAGGCAGCGATCCAGGCCGCCAACCGTCGCCGGTAGCGCACCGCGCCGATGAGGGCCAACGTCAACCCGGTCCATCCCAAAAAGACCGTGTTCACGTCCCGAAAGCGGGCGGTCCCCTCGCGGGTCCGGCGCAAGGTTTCGGCCCAGTCGCCGCCCCAGGGGTGCAAGGCCGTGGGCGTGACCAGGCCCAACAGGTCCACCGAGAGTTTTTCGGCGTCGCCCCAACCGGTCAGTTCGTAGCCGCCCACCATCTCGCGCAAGATGGGAACCCCCAGCGGCGCATAGAGCACCCCGGCCACCAGCCCAAGCACGGCCAGACGTTTTCCCAATTCCCAATCCCCAATGCCCAACGGCCGATGCCCGATCACCAAGATCACCGTCAGCATCCCCAAAAAGACGCCAAAGATCATCTCGTTCAGCATGGACAGGGTGAGGAACAGCCCGGCCAGGATGGGATTGCGCCGGCCCGGTTCGCGGAGGGTTTTGAGCAAAAAGAGGGCGTAGAGGGGGATCCAGGCGGTGCTCCACATGTCGTAATGGCCGATGGCGGCGTAGACCATGCGGTAGGAGCCAAAGGCGTAGATCAGGCCGGAGAGGAAGGCGGCGGGTTGGGGGTTTGTAGATCGGGGATTGGTAGAGTGGGAAGTGGAGAGGATGTAGCGGACCAGGAGATAGGTTCCGTAGCCGCTGAGGGCGGTAGTGACCAGGAAGGTCAGGTTGCTGATGGCCGGTAGGGGCAAAAAGGCTTGCAGGGGCAGGGCGATGAGGGCGTTCAGGATGTTGTAGGTGTAGAGGACAAGGCTGATGCCCAGGGGGTAAAAGATATAGTCGGTGGCCAGGGGGTTTTGCCCCAGGTTGAGCAGGGAGTAGCGCAGCCACCAGGTGTTCCAGACAAAGGTGTATTCATCAAAGGCCCAGGTGTAGCTCCCCGGCAGGTGGGTGGTCAGGTGACGGGCCAGGGGCCAGGTCAACACCACGGCCAAAAGGGCGTAAAGGGCCGGGACCAGGGCGCGGCAGTGTCGTTCCAGGATGCTCTCAATCTCGTGCCGCAGCGTGGCCTCGTTGCGCGAACCGGCGGTGGCGGCGGCGACCTGGGCAGCGATTTCGGAGGCGCGGCGGCCTAGTTCTCTATCCCCCATCCGTCACCCCCAGCAGGTAGCGGTGGTGCGCCCAGACCGCCTTCAGCCGCCAGGGCAGCCGCGCCCGGTCGAGCCAGGCGTAGCGCATCACCCGGTCGTAAAGATCGGGTTGTTGGCCCAGGTAGTAGGCCATGGTGTTCCATTCCCACGCATCGCCGCTGAAGCGGTCTTCCATCTTTTGGGATTTGATGCCCAACCGCTTGAGCACCTCGGCGGCGGGCATGACCGTATCGGGCCAGGGCGGAACGTCGAGCACCCCCTGGCGGATGATGCGTACCCCGGCCCCTTCCAGCACGCGGCGCACCCGTTTGATGTCGGCCCACTGCTCATCCACATAGTTCACAAATTCGCGTTCCAGCAGGTATTTGCGCAGCAGGTAGCCCACCTGGACGCGGTTGGGCATGGCCACAAAGACCAGTTTCCGCGAGACGCGGGCCAATTCCTCCAACAGGGCCGCCGGATCGTCCAGATACCACAACGCGGCCCAGTTCCAGGCCAGGTCAAAGGCTCCGTCGGGGAAGGGCAGGCGACCCCAATCGGCGTGGTGGACGAAGCGGGCGGGCAGGTTCAACTCGCCCCAGATGCGCTGCACGGCGGCCAGCCGCCCGCCGTGGTCGTCCACCAGCGTCACATCGGCCCCCGCCTGGGCCAACGCCACGCTGTTGATGCCCGAAACCCCGGCCATGCCAAAGAGCGGGGCTTCCAGCACCGTCTCAATGCGGTATTCGTCCTTCAGGGCCAGCAGAAAATCGTTGAGCACGAACCGCTCATAGACCAGGCCCAGGCCCTCGTTGTAATCGGTTAGGTAACGTTTCCAGGTTTCTGACATGTTGTCGGCCGCTACCGAACGCTCAGATTGCACCCCGGCTTGAAAATGCAGGTTAGACGCGAAGGCGCGGGTGCGCCCGGCCCGTTCGTGTATCCGGACACATTGGCGGACGGCCGGGATAGGGGCTACCCGCCGGGGCGTCCCTCGCCCCCACCCGGCCCGTCTGCGGCGGTCCGCAAGGAAGGGGTGAGGGCCAAATACCGATTTTCATCCGCGGCGGCAGGCCGTGGATCGGTCAACTCTTTACGAACCCAGTATACCATGATTGGGAGGAAAGGACAAAGGTGTGTTTTCTGCTTCGCCCCGACCGCTTCCGAGATCCATTTCCGTCAGCACTTCCAGCAGCCGCAGGCAGTTTGCTTTGGCGTCTTCTTCTCCCTCCGCCGGGCCGACGCAGGAGGGACACCCCCGGCGGCAGCCGCAATTCCATACCAGGTCGCG
Organism: uncultured Anaerolineaceae bacterium; assembly: GCA_964593865.1. Taxonomy (GTDB): domain Bacteria; phylum Chloroflexota; class Anaerolineae; order JAAYZQ01; family JAAYZQ01; genus CAZQKE01. Next base: position 4,093 of record CAZQKE010000134.1, read on the forward strand.
GGCGGCGACCAGGAGGGTGTCGTGCCGCTCGTACAGCTCCGGGGCAAAGCCCAGGCCGCCCGGCGCATTGTCGTAGATGGTGATGGTCGGCCCTTTGGTCTGGGGGGAGCGGAGTTCGCTCACCACGCCCAGGTCGCGGGGATCGCACATCAGGTAGAGGGGGGCCAGGTGGCGCAGGGCGTGGGCCAGACCGCTCAACGCGCTCCGCACCGCCCGGTCCACCTCTACGCGGCGGTGGCAGGTTGGGCAGAGGGTGATCAGGTTGCTCAGGCGGTTGGCCTCCAGGTAGTTTTCGTTTTCGCCCCGCACGTAGCCAAAGGTGCGGAAGGGCCGGATGTGGTGGACGTGATGGGCGCGACCGGGCCGCTCCGGTGCGCCGCAGTGCCGACAGCGGTAGCCATCCCGCGCCCGCGCCCGGTTGCGCTGCCGTTCCCAATTAGGGCCGCGGTCGCCCCGGCGCGGGTCAAGCAGCCCTTCCTCCTCCAGGCGGGCGGCGGCCTGGGGCGCGATGCTGAACCAGTAGGCCATCGTCTCCATCTCCTGGGGCGGGAGGCTTTCCGGCGGAATTTCGCCCCAGCCCAGGATTTCGTGGCCGGAGAGCCGCACCTTTTTGTAGCCCGTGACCTGGGATGTAATGCGCACCCGGCCGCAGGCTTTGCGCATCGTCGGTCCGACGGCCTCCTGCGCGACGCCGATGACGGCTACCGTCGTCGAGACGCCGGCCTGGGTGTAATAGTCGGCCTGGACCGGTTCCACCTCGGCGCGACGGCCTTCCCAATCCAGGCGGCGCACCAGGTAGGTCGCGCCGCCGTGGAGATAGATGGCCCCTTCGTGGAGCACCGCCGGAGCGCGGGGGCCGTCTACCAGGCCCACCACGGCCCCTTCCCGGCTCATGTCCACCACGGCAAAGGTATCGGCCCCGGCGGTGCGCAGTCCCACTTCCCCTGCCGGGTAATCCGCCGGGACGGCATAGTGCCAGCGGCCCCTGCTGAAGCGCAGCAGCCCCTCCTCCGCCAAAAAGGCCAACGCTTCCTGGGTGTGCGGAAACCGCCCCAGCGATTCGCCTTCCTCAAAGGGCAGCTCAAAGGCGGCGCAGCGCAGGTGGGCCAGGGCAATGACCGGGTTGTCGGGGTTGAGCAACGCCCGTTCCGGCGGGCGACCGAAAAAGTAATCGGGGTGGCGGATGATGTATTGATCCAGGGGGGACGCCCCGGCGAGCAGCACGGCGACGGAGGCGGCAGCCCGACGTCCGGCGCGGCCCGCCTGTTGCCAGGTGGAGGCGATGGTCCCCGGATAGCCGACCATGAGGCAGGCATCCAGTCGTCCGATGTCAATGCCCAGTTCCAGGGCATTGGTCGCCACCACGGCCCGTACTTGGCCCCGGCGCAAGCCCTCTTCAATGCGGCGGCGTTCGGTGGGAAGGTAACCGCCCCGATAGCCCTGGACCTGCTCCGGCGTCAGACCCTCATCGGCGACGGCGTTCCGCAGGGCGGTGAGGAGCAACTCCGTGGTCAGCCGCGAGCGGGTGAAGAGGATGGTCTGCACCCCGGCGGCCAGGAAGCGGGAGGCCAGGAAGCGGGCGTCGGTGGCGGGGCTGCGGCGAATGCCCAGTTCCCGGTCCAGCAGGGGCGGGTTGTAAAAAAGAAAGTGCTTGTGGCCTTCCGGCGCGCCGTTTTGCTCCGGGCCGATGAGGGTGAACGGCTCCTCGGTCAGCCGTTCGGCCAGTTCCAGGGGGTTGGCAACGGTGGCGGAGGTGCAGAGGAAGCGGGGGGCGGCTCCGTAAAAGGTGCAGATGCGCTTCAGGCGGCGCAGGACGTTGGCTACGTGGCTGCCAAAGATGCCCCGGTAGGTATGGATTTCATCCAGGACGATGTAGCGCAGTCCCCGGAAAAAGGCTGCCCAGCGGGTGTGGTGGGGCAGGATGCCGGCGTGGAGCATGTCGGGATTGCTGATGAGCAAGCGGGCCGTTTTGCGGATGCGGCTGCGGGCCGAGCGAGGCGTGTCGCCGTCATAGACGGCGAGCCGGGAGAGGAGGGAGGAGAGGGAAGGGGTGAGCAGGGAGCGCAGGGCGGCTTGTTGGTCCTGGGCCAATGCTTTGGTGGGAAAAAGGTAGAGTGTCCGCGCCGCCGGGTCCCGCAGTAAGGCATCCAGGACCGGGAGGTTGTAGGCCAGGGTTTTGCCGCTGGCCGTGGGTGTGACGATGACGACGTTTTCCCCCCGCAGGGCCGCTTCGACCGCCGCAGCCTGGTGGCTGTAGAGCCGCTCTATGCCCTGTTCGCGCAGCGCAGCCACCAGCCGGGGGTCCAGGCCGGGCGGCCAGTCGGCGTAACGGGCCGGGCGTGGCGGCAGCCGTCGCCAATGGGTGAGACGTGATGCCAGGCGTTCGTCGTCTGCGATCTGGGCGAGTACGGTATGCACAGACACGGTGACGGGTGTTCCGGCCGATACGCCGGGGGTCTGTGGTGGGGGCAGGTCAGCCTTTCGCCGCCCGCACCACGCGGTCAAACAGATCCTCGTACCCGCCCACGGTGCGCTCCAGGCTGAAGGTCTGTTCGATGAGGCTGCGGGGGCGGGCATAGTCTTCCGGCGACCGGAGGACGCGGTGGATGGCCTCGGCCAGTGCCTCGGCATCGCCGATGGGGACGACGGCTCCCATGCCGGTCATGCGCGGCGGTTGACGCACACCGGGCAGGTTGCTGGCGATGGAAGGGGTACCACACAACATGGCCTCCACCTGGACCAGGCCGAACGATTCGGTTGAATTGAGGCTGGGTACGACCAGCACGTCGCAGGCGGCAAAGAAAGCGGGCATTTGGTCTTGGCCGAGCACGCCCAAGAACTCCCAATGATCCGGCCCCAGCGACTCGATGAGGGGCATGAGATGGCGGTAGTACGCCTCTTCGCCCATGACGTTTTTGTACTGCCCGGCAAAGAGCACTTTGAGGCGGGGATAGGTTTTTAGCAGCGTGGGCAGGGCTTCAATCAGGACCTCTACGCCCTTTTCTGTGGCCAGGCGGGCGGCCATACCCACCACCGGCCTACCGTGCAGGTCGTGGGCGGTGCGGAACGCTTCTACCTCTTCCGGGTCGGGTGGGGGCATGACGACCGGCGGCGGGATGATGTGGACTTTGTTCAGGAAGCGCGATAGAAAGTGCGAGTGTTCGGCAAAATCTTGGGTGTAGGCAACGATGGCCTGGGCCAGATGCCCGGCAAAGTAGTTGCTGACGAACACCACTTTGTCCACAATGCGGTTGAACCATCCCCGCGGCAGTTGCAGGTCGCAATGGTAGGTGAGGACGACGGGGCGGCCCGCCAGACGGCCCAAAAGCCCCAGAAGGCTTGCCTCGAACTGGGGCAGGTGGACGCTCACCACGTCGTGTTGGCGGATGAGGGACCAGGCATGGAAGGGGAAGGTCGGCATGATGACGCCTTTGCTCACCCGGAACAGGACAGGCATACGCACGACTCGCACGCCGTCGAGCATCTCTTCGGCCGGCAGGGCGGGGTCGTAGCGCGAGGTGAGCACCGTGACGCCGTGGCCGCGCTCGGCCAGGGCCGTCGCCAGACGTTTAACATAAATCGTCAAGCCGCTGACGTGGGGGTGATAGTAAGTCAATACCAACAAGACGTTCACGATGGTGGTTTGACCTCCGTTGAGATTCGCTTTTGAATTTCGGCGTAGGTGAGATTTTGCTGGACCATGCTGAGCAGGCCCAGGGTGGTGTAGACGATGTAGACGATGGCGTGAGCAGTCAAGGTGTAGCTTAGGGCTGCTTCCGGTGTCATGCCAAAGAGGACCATCGTCTCGCGGCCCAGGGCTTCGAAGACGCCGATGGCGCCGGGCGAGGAGGGCACGCTCAGCCCCAGGGCCGTGACCGAGTTAAAGGCCAAGCCTGCTACCCACGGTTGTTGTGGATCAAAGGCCAGCAGGACAACCCAGTAAAAGATGGTGATGGAGGTCCAAATGGCTATGGACCAGAGGAGGAGAGGCGGCCCCAGGCGCAAGGTGGTGATGCCGCCCAAACCGTCGATCAGGGACCCGGCCATGTTGCCCAGATCGTGGCGGTCGGCCCACGGCATTCGGGCCAGGAAGGGGAGCCGCAGCCGTCGGGCCAGTTTTTTCCAGAAGAGGCTCATCGTTTCGTGGCCGGGCCAGTGGAAGGCCAGGAGGATGCGGTCCAGCAGGTGCAGGGTCCATTCCCGTTGCCAAACGAGGATGATAAAAACGGCGACTGCTGCCAACGCTGCTGCCCCGATCACCAGGCCGGAGCGAACCATCCAGGCGGGCAAGGGGGCGGAGGAAGGAGCGACGACACCGGACACCAGCGTTACGAGGAAAAAGCCACCTACGGCACACAAGGCGTCCAGCACCCGCTCGGCGACGATGGTGGAGAAGGCGGTAGCGCGGCTCACCCGTTCCGTATCGCCGATGAGGTAGGCGCGGGCCACATCCCCCAGGCGGGCGGGAAAGATGTTGCTCAGGAGGTAGCCGATGTTGATGACGGCGAACAGGTTGCGGATATGCAGGCCGCGCTGAGGGTAAAAGAGCAGCCGCCAGCGCAGAGCACGCAGCAAGAGGAAGAGCAAGAGGGGTAGCACCGAAAGGGCCAGAAGCCGGTGATCGGCCCCGACCAAAGCGGTCCATACCTCTGCGACGTTGATCTTGCGGAAGGCAAAGATCAGGGCAACGATGCTGATGCCGATACCGATCCAAAAGCGCGTTTTCTTCAAGCCATCCTCTCCGGAAATAGGTTGGGCAAGTCTGCAACTTGCCCAACGGCCAATTATAGCATTGTTCGGCGAGGATGGCGAATGGGAGACGGTCCGACGCGTTTCGCGTTTCGGGGGTGACGCCTTGCCCCGGGTTTGGGGTCAAGGGGCAGGGGCCGGGATCACTCCAGGGTGCTCAGCACTTCGGCAGTGGCGGGGAAGCGTCCTTCCGGCGGCCAGAGCCATGTGCTCTGCAAGGTCAGCCCCTTGATGACCGCCGAGCGATAGACTCCGCCTTCCGGCTCCACGGGGCGGAATCTCCCCGTCGTCTCGTCGCGGTGCAGCAGTTGGGTTCCTTCCGGGCCGTAAGGGTCAATGAGCCACAGTTCCCACACCCCGGCTCGCTCATATCCTTCCCGTTTGCTGCCGGTGTCGTAGCGGTAGGTGCCGGCCGAAAGGATCTCCATCACCAGGTCGGGCGCACCATAGACGGCGTCCTCTTTGATGATGTGCAACCGCCGCCGGGAGATGAACAACAGGTCCGGTTCGTAGGTGTGGCCTTCCCCCAGCCGCACCGCCACCCGCGAACCTAGTACCTCGCCCAATTCCCAATGCTCCACATACCCGCCGACGACCTGGAGCAGAAACCGAAAAAGTCGCTCGTGAATTACCGAAGCCGGTGTGTGCATCACAATCACTCCGTTGACAAGTTCGGCGTTGGTGTCCTCATCGCACCAGGCCATGAACTGCTCGTGCGTGACCCGTTCCCGGGCCGGCACCGGCGCAATCTGAACCGTCATGGCGTCTCCTCCCTTGCCGCTTCCACCGGCACGGGCAGCTCGACCGGGATCGGCCCTTGTTTCTCAAAGGTCAGCTCTCCCTCTTCGCCCACATCCACGATCACATGATCACCGGAGACGAATTCACCGCGCAGGATGCGCTTGGAAAGGGGGCTTTCTACGTAGCGCTGCAGGGTGCGGCGCAAGGGCCGGGCGCCGAAAGAAGGGTCGTACCCCTTCTGGGCCAACCATTTGCGGGCTGCCTCGGTCAGTTCCAAAGTGATGCCCCGCTCCTCCAACCGCTCCTGAATTTCGGCCATTTGCAGGTCTACGATCTGCTCCATGTGTTCCATCGTCAGGCTGTGGAAGATGATGACTTCGTCAATGCGGTTTAGGAATTCGGGGCGGAAGGTCTTTTTCAGTCCCTCTTCAATCTTTTCCCTCGCTTCCCGGGCTTTTTCATCGGCGGTGTTGGCCCGCAAAAAGCCCAGGGTTCCTCCCTGTTGGGCATAGGTCGTGCCGATGTTGGAGGTCATGATCAGAATGGTGTTGCGAAAGTCCACCACGCGGCCTTGACCGTCGGTCAGACGCCCGTCTTCCAGGATCTGCAGCAAGGCGTTGTACACGTCGGGGTGGGCTTTTTCGATTTCGTCAAAGAGGACGATCTGGTAAGGCCGACGACGAACCGCTTCGGTCAGCTGGCCGCCTTCCTCGTAGCCCACATAGCCCGGCGGCGCACCGAAAAGGCGGCTGACGGTGTGCTGCTCTCGGTATTCGCTCATGTCAATCCGCAGCAGGGCATCCTCATCGTCAAACATGAATTCGGCCAACGCTTTGGCCAGCTCCGTCTTGCCCACACCGGAGCTGCCCAAAAAGATGAAACTGCCGATGGGCCGCCGGGGGTCCTTTAGACCGCTGCGGGCGCGGCGGATGGCGTCGGCGATGGCGTTGATGGCTTCGTCCTGGCCCACGATGCGTCGGTGCAGGTGCTCCTCCATGCTCAGCAGTTTTTCCGCTTCCGTTTGCAGCAGGTTGGTGACGGGGATGCCGGTCCAACTGGCCACCACTTCGGCGATGTCCTCCGCCGTGACGATCTCGTCCAGCCCTGCCTCCTGGCGCCATGCCTCCTGCTTGGCCTTGAATTCCGATTCCAGGGCCAGCCGTTCGGCCTTGTACTGGGCCGCCCGCTCGTAATCCCGGTTCTGCCAGGCAGCTTCCTCCTCCGTCGCCAGCTTCTGCAGGCGCGATTTCATCTCTTTCAGTTCCGGCGGCATGGAGTAAATGGCTACCCGCAATTTGCTGGCCGCTTCGTCGATCAGGTCCACCGCTTTATCCGGCAGGCGGCGGTCGGTGACGTAGCGGTGGGCCAGGCGGGCCGCCGCGACCAACGCTTCCTCGGTGAAGCGGACGTTGTGATGGGCTTCGTAGCGATCCCGCAGGCCCTTGAGCATCTCAATCGTCTCTTCTACCGATGGCTCTTCAACCCAGATGGGGGCAAAGCGGCGTTCCAGGGCACTGTCCTTTTCGATGTAGCGGCGGTACTCATCGGGTGTCGTCGCGCCGATGCAGCGCAGCTCGCCGCGGGCCAGGGCCGGTTTCATCATGGAAGAGGCATCCAGCGCACCCATCGCTCCGCCCGCGCCGACAACGCTGTGTAACTCGTCAATAAAGAGAATGATCTCTCCTTCCGCTTTCTGGACCTCTTCCATGGCCCCTTTGAGCCGTTCTTCAAACTCGCCGCGAAAGCGCGTCCCGGCCACCATAGCCCCCAGATCAAGTTGGATCACCCGCTTGCCGCTGAGCAGTTCCGGTACGTCGTCGGCGGCGATCTTGCGGGCCAGCCCCTCGGCGATGGCCGTCTTGCCCACACCCGCCTCGCCGATGAGGACCGGGTTGTTCTTGGTACGGCGGCTGAGGACCTGGATGACGCGCAAGATCTCGGCGTCGCGGCCCACCACCGGGTCCAGTTTGCCTTCGCGGGCCAGCTGTGTCAGGTCGCGGCTGAATTTTTCCAGGATGCGGTAGCGGTTTTCGGCCTGGGGCGACGTCACCTTTTTCCCACCGCGCACCTTTTTGATGGCTTCCAGGATGCGCTTGCGGGTGACACCTGCTTCGGCCAGGATCTTGGCCGCCGGGGTATTCTTTTCCCCGGCGATGGCCAAGAGCAGGTGCTCGGTGGAGATGTAATCGTCTTTGAGCTTGGAGGCTTCTTCGTTGGATTGGTCGATAACCCGTTTTAGGCGAGGGGTGATGTAGACCTGCCCCACGCCCCCGCCGTAGATCTGGGTGCGAGGCGTGCGCCGCAGGTCGTCGTCCAGTCGTTGCAAAACCAGGTTCAAATCCACCCCCAAATGTTCCAGAATGGCCGGAACGATTCCGTCGGGCTGCTCAATGAGGGCCACCAAAAAGTGCTCCGTATCTACCTGAGAGTGGTTGTAGCGTTGCAAAACGTCATAGGCCCGTGTGGCCGCGTCCTGGGCACGTTCCGTAAAGCGGTCAAATCGCATCATGGTCCCAAACTCCCACTTGGTTTCCGAAAATCGTTACTACTCAGCCTATCCTCCCGCAGGCGCAAACCGATTTGAAATCACCAGCTTTGCCCGACGGGCAACCGGTTTCAACCTGAAACCGCTTCCAAGCCTGCGGCAAGGTGAGCAGTTACCGAAAATCCCCATTCATTATACCCGCTTTGCCCCCATTTGCCAATTCGTCCCTCTGCCGATTTGCATTGTACCCGTTGTGCGGTATAATGAGCCTGTACCACGGGCGAAAAGGAGAAAAGATCATGACGAAACTCACAACTATTGAAGGCATCGGCGAGGTGTATGCCGCCAAGCTCAAGGAAGCAGGCATTAGGACGACGGAAGCTCTGTTGGAAGCGTGCAAGACCCCCCAGGGGCGTAAGGATCTGGCCGAAAAAACCGGTATCAGCGAGAAACTTGTCCTGGAATGGGCCAATCGTGCCGATCTGTTCCGCATCTCCGGCGTGGGGGAGGAGTACGCCGATCTGCTGGAAGCAAGTGGCGTGGACACCGTCCCCGAACTGGCCCGCCGCAACGCCGACAACCTTTATGCCAAGATGCAAGAGGTCAACGCCGAAAAGAAGCTGGTCCGCAAGATGCCGACTCGCAACCAGGTTGCCGGTTGGATTGAACAGGCCAAATCCTTGCCCCGCGTGATGACCTACTGAGTGGCGGGCCATCGGCTCTCCACCGGGGCAGGATCGCGCGCGAGAATCCTTTCGGGCCTGGGGCCGGGCGCATTCGTGCATTCGTGTATTCGCGTCCGCTTCGTGGACGGCCCGCTTTGGCGGTTCCGGGGGTTTGAACCGCGAAGGCGCAAAGGGCGCAAAGAAAAGAGAAAAAGAAGACCTTTGCGCTCTTGGCGTCTTGGCGGTTCCAACCGCGATTTCCTTGCGCCACCGGGCCGGGCGCATTCGTGCATTCGCGTCCGCTTCGTGGACGGCCCGCATTATTTTCTGAGGAAGGAGCAATGGTGGACCCTACGACTGCCTATCAACATCCTATCGCGCTATTGCAGGATCTGATCCGGTTTGATACGACCAACCCGCCCGGCAACGAG